>NZ_JAHLQI010000006.1 GCF_018918345.1 Butyricicoccus intestinisimiae | reverse complement strand
CCACTAAGCACAAAAACCGAAGTCTCAGTGCTTCGTTCGACTTGCATGTGTTAGGCACGCCGCCAGCGTTCATCCTGAGCCAGGATCAAACTCTCTAAAAAATTGTATTATTACGAGCAAAGCTCGTTATAATCAAAAATTTCAGCTATATGCTGGCTTGCTGTTATTTTTATACCGGTTTTACAGCGTCCGGTTCTCTTTCTGAGTATAAACTTCAAAAGAATTTCAGGTTTGTAATTCGTTCAAGTTACGTTGTTTAATTTACAAGGTACAATGTTTTGCTCATTTATGTGAGCTTTTTTATTATACATCAGACATTCAAGCTTGTCAAGAACTTTTTTCATTTCTTATCAAAACTTTTCGTTTGATGTTGTCGCTGTTTTGAAGCAGCAACTTTATTAGTTTAACACAAGCATTTCATTTTGTCAAGAAGTTTTTTTCAACCTCTTTTCAAACATTCTTGTGTTTTGCGCTGATTTCTCAGCGGCAACTCAATTAGAATACCATAAACGCGTCATCCTGTCAAGCACTTTTTTCTTCCGATCAGTACTTTTTTCATTCCTCTGACTGGTTTGTGATGCCCTCTCGTTGAGTGCCTGAATAGAATACACCTTTTTCGACACAAAGTCAACACATATTTCCCGTATTTTTCGCGTTTTGTCGATTTGAATAGTGAATTAACGGTATTATCACCGTAATATGTGTAACATTGTGATATATCGGATTTTTACGCGTATTTTTTCAAATTTCTAGTGAAATCCGGTGTCTTTCTGCGTCACATCAATATTCCACGCTTTCAATGGCATCTATTTTCTCTTGCATAGCAAACAACCGTTCTTCATCTCCTTCGTCTGCAAAACAAACACGAATCGTAAGCTGTACACCTCTCCCATTTCTACGCCCACTGACAACACTATATATTTCCACTTCATTATTATGCAGCCATTGCAAAACGTCTTTGGTCGCATGGATATCCGAAAGCACAATGACAATCGTTGTTATCCGCTTTTCGTACTGATACATGCCCATGCGAAACAATTCCTGAATCAATAAAATAAGAATCGTCAGTGTTACACCCACAGTATACATTCCGCATCCAATCGCCATGCCAACCGCCGCAACTGCCCAAATACCGGCAGCCGTCGTCAAGCCATTAATGCTTTCTTTGCGCACAAAGATTGTTCCCGCACCAAGAAAGCTAATACCGGCCAATATACCAGCTGCCACACGCGAGACGTCTACGCGAACATTATCTCCA
Source organism: Butyricicoccus intestinisimiae (assembly GCF_018918345.1). Classification (NCBI taxonomy): domain Bacteria; kingdom Bacillati; phylum Bacillota; class Clostridia; order Eubacteriales; family Butyricicoccaceae; genus Butyricicoccus; species Butyricicoccus intestinisimiae. The sequence goes on along the minus strand of NZ_JAHLQI010000006.1, from coordinate 199,923 downwards.
TAGGCAAGCACATCAAAAAAACCATATTTTGAAATCAGCATCATAGCTGTAGATGCCACGCAGACAATCATATGTGTCCGCATGCCGGCACTCTTCCGATGTTCCGCACGAATATGACGCTGCCGCTCAAATCCGACCACACAGCCGCACAAACAGCTGACCAGCAAACGAAATACCCACATCAATTCAGGAAGAAATTGTTTCATACCGCAACCTCCTGTTTTTCTTCTTATTATACGAAATCCACGCGAAAAACACAATAAAACCGACAACATTTTCGTTGCCAGTTTTGTTGTTGAATTACGAACTCCGTCTACAATCCATTTGTATGATCGTGTCTGCGGCCGCATCGTCGACTATAGTTGCTGAGCAGTCGCTTGGCGATTTCCCATATTTTTTTGTGCAGCAAAAAAGCTCCCTTTCGGGAGCAATTTTGTTTTTTACCGCATACTATCGAGCGTGTATTGGCGGTTTTTATTATAACTCTTGCAGTCTTTCGACTTTGTGCTGGCTCTTATCTTCGTCCAATACCATTTCGGCAATGTCCGAGCAATATTCACCGATACACTCCAAATCATGCAGGACATCAGTATATGCCACGGTATTTTCCGGCGAGCAGGAGCCGAGATTCAGTCGTTCCATATGCTTTTTGCTCAGACGGCGTTCCAAATCTTCCACACTTTCCTGCTGATGAACAACGAGACGGGCGGTCTGCGTATCTGCATCGTGCAGTGCCTTCACCGTCAGCTCCAGCATGTTGCGCACATGCTCAAAGCCTTCCTGCAGCTCTTTGATTGCCTGCTCTGTAAACGTATATTCCTTTTCGCTCTTGAGCTTAGCGAAATTCGTAATGCTCATATACTGATCACCGACACGTTCAATATCGCTCACCGCGCGAATCATGCCGGAGACACGTGCAGATTGGTTTTGTGTCAAACTACCAGTCTTGCACAGGCTGGACAAATACCCCGTCACGCGATCCTGCAGGATATCCACGATGTCCTCCAGCTGATCTACCTGTCTCATGGCATCCTTGTCCTCGTGCAGGAATGCCTGCTTTGCCTTTTCTGCCATGTCAGAAACATATTCGGTAATACGGGTCATTTCCATCGTAGCCAGACGAATCGCAGCTTCCGGCTGCTGCAGAACATTGTTGTCCAGATAGTGCGGCTCATACAGCGGCTTCTCCGCCAGATCTTTCTTGCTCTCTGGCAAAATCGTCATGACAATCTTCACCATGAGCGGAATGAGCGGCAGCCACAGCAGCGTATTGGTGATGTTGAAGCAGGTGTGCGCATTGGCGATCTGGCGCGAAATAACCTGAATTTCCGGTCCCTTCGGAGAGATGAACTGGATAAACTTTGCGTACCACGGCACAAACCAGATAAAAATGAATGTACCTGTGATATTAAACACGCAATGTGCCAGCGCCGTGCGCTTTGCCTTGCGTGACTGACCAACCGATGCGAGCAGCGCCGTGATGGTCGTACCGATGTTGTCGCCGAGCAAAATCGGAATCGCACCGGTCAAGCCGAGCATGCTTGTCACGCCGTCTGCCATTGGCTGCGATGCAAAGTTCTGCAGCACGGCAATGGTCGCCGAGCTGGACTGGACAACCAGCGTCATCAGTGTGCCGACCAGCACGCCCAGCGCCGGAATATGTGCTACTTGCTCAATCAGATGGACGAAAACCGCGCTGCCTGCCAGCGGCTTCATAACCGAGCTCATGGTCGAAATGCCGACAAACAGCAAGCCAAACGCGAAAATCGTCTGACCGATGTTTTTCAGCTGTTCCTTCTTCGGGAAGAAGTACAGCACAAAGCCGATAAAGACAATCGGCCAAATAAAATCGTCAATGCTGAACGCGATAATCTGCGCAGTCATCGTCGTACCGATATTGGCGCCGAAGATGACCGAAATCGCCTGCGGCAGCGTCATCAGTCCTGCACTGACAAAGCCGATGACCATAACGGTGGTTGCCGAGCTGCTCTGCAGCACTGCGGTAACGAGCGCACCGGCAAGCATGCCGACGAGCGGATTCTTCGTCAGAACGCTCAATATCTTTTTCATTTTTTCGCCGGCTGCCTTTTGCAGACCCTCGCTCATCAGATTCATGCCGTAAATGAATACCGCAAGACCGCCGAGCAATCCGGCAATGGTCGATACCATTTCTTGATTCATAATGATTCTCCTTTATTGATCCTGCCTTTAGACTACCAGACGTATGTAAAGTTTTTGCCCTTTCGTCTGTAAAGTTTTTGTATGGTTTTGAAAAAGCCGGAACCAAACCGTAACAAGAAAAATCTGTTTTTTCAAGAAAATCTCTCGAACTCTGTCAAATGGCATGTAAATTTTTCGTAAAGCGACAGTCAAACCGTTTTACAATAGCTCCCGCGTCACGATGGACGTCTGCACATGCGCAATCGGGCGCCGCACGGTCTGCCCGTACAGCAAATGCTTTTGCAGCAGCAAGATTGCCTGCCGTACCTGTGCTGTAAAATCCTGCTCCACCACAAAGTCAACGGCGCCGATTTTTAATGCATGTCTCGCCACCGGTGTCAAATCGTTGACAACGACTGTCATGCGGCGGCGCGTCTTTGCCAGCGCGTCCACACAGGCTTTCACATGCTCCGTTCCCATATAGATACCGCGCAAGTTCGGAAACGCATCCACTGCCTGCCGCACGGCATCATATGTCAGTTCATACTGTTCATAGCATTCCTTCAAGTCATAGCTGTCTGACGGAAAGCCCAGCGTTTTCAGATGCTCCAAAAATCCGTCGATGCGCACGCGATGCGACCGAAATTCCATGTTTCCGGTAATCAGCAGGATGCGGTCTTTGGGCGACAAGCTGCGCGCCATCAGACCCGCGGCGATTTTTCCGGATTTCATCAAGTCCTGCCCCACATGACACACGCGCGTGCTGTCCGGCAAGTCCGAGTTGTAGGTCACAACCACAACGCCCGCTTTGCTCAGCCGCTCAATTTCCGCGGCAATCACGATATTATCTGGCGCATTGAGCACCAAGCCGCGCACGCCGCTTTCCAATAGTTCTTCGCAGACACGAATATATTCCCCGTCCGAGCGGCTGTTCATGCGCCGCACATCCAATTGGATTCTCGCCGTGTTCAGCTCTCGTTCCGCCAAATGAATGCCGCGCAGCGTACTATTGGTAAAATATTCATTTTGCCAGTGCGCGACGATGACGCCAATATGGATTTTCTCCGCGCCTTGAAACCGCGTATCTTTTCGATAGCCTGTTTCCTCTATGATGCGCAGCACGCGCGCCCGCACTTCCGCGCTGACATCCGGCTGGTTATTCAAAACGCGGCTAACTGTTCCGCGGGATACGCCCGCCAGCGCCGCAATGCTTCGTACTGTCGGCTTCATACCCTCACCTCCGGCTTCAGTATAGCACACAATTTTGATTTTTGTCACGCGTCACGGAAAAATACCGCATTCCCTCGCCATTTTCTTGTGTAGAATGCACCAAGCTTTTTTCAACTTTGATGCAGGTATACAAACCTGTTTTCCATGTATTGACTTGTTTTACAAAACATTTTATACTGTGTTCAACAAGAAACGAACTGCTTGAGAAACGCAGAAAGTTCATCGTTTCTCACAAAGATATCAGGAGGAAATTGTATATGAAAACCATCAAAGTTGGCATCGCCGGACTCGGCCGCCTCGGCAAGGTACACGCAAACAACATCGCTTTCAAGATTCCCAACGCAACCCTGACCGCTGCCTGCTCCATCGTTCCGGCAGAGCTGGAATACGCAAAGAACGAATTGGACGTCACCGATTTGTACACCGACTACCGCGAAATGCTGGAAAAGGCTGACATTGACGCAGTTGCCATCGTAACCACTTCCTCCGAGCACTGCTGGCAGATCGAAGCCGCTCTGGATGCCGGCAAGCACGTATTCACCGACAAGCCGCTCGGCGTAGATCTGGAGCAGTGCAAGCTGGCAGAAGCTGCTGTAGAGCGTCATCCGGATCAGGTATTCTTCCTCGGCTTTATGCGCCGCTATGATTCTTCCTATGCATACGCAAAGAAGAAGATTCAGGAAGGCGCCATCGGCAAGCCGTACATGGTCAAGGCAATCGGCATTGATCCGGAAGCTCTCGTAGAGGGTTCCATCAAGTTTGCAGCTACTTCCGGCGGCATCTTCATCGACATGGCAATCCATGATATTGATTTGATGCGCTGGTTCCTCGAGGACGAGCCGACCGAAGTATATGCACTGGGCGCAACCTTCAAGCATCCGGAGTTCCAGGCTGTCGGCGATGACGAAACCGCAGTTGCTACCTATAAGTTCAAGAACGGCGGCATCGGCGTCATCCATGTAGGCCGCACCGCACCGCACGGTTACCATGTAGAGACCGAAATCATCGGCACCGAGGGCAGCATCCGCATCAGCCCGGTACCGGAAAAGAACCTCGCTATGCTGTACAACTCCAACGGCGTTGTCACCGAGTGCGTAGAGGGCTTCCCGGAGCGCTTTGCCGCTGCTTATCTGGCAGAGATGCAGGAATTCGTCGACTGCATCTGTGAAAACAGAAAGCCGGGTGTGTCTGTATACGACGGCACCAAGTCCACCGCCATCGGCTTCGGCACCACAGAGGCTTGGAAGTCCGGCAAGGTTGTTGCTCTGTAATTTCCATCTCGTTATATCATCCAAGACCGCGTTTCATATTCCCCTATGAAACGCGGTCTTTTCTTCCGTGTGTATTTCTGATATAATAAAGCTATCATGGAAAAGGAGGCATCACGCATGAGCAATTCGACCCCGATTTGGTCTGACAGAAAACGCATCTTCTGCGGACTTCCTTGGACGTTTACCACATATACGCTGACATCCGACCGTCTTTTTATCGAGACCGGCGTGTTGGGCAAGCATGAAGACGAGGTTCGTCTGTACCGTATTTTAGATATTTCGCTGTCGCGCAGCTTCTCTCAGCGCATATTCGGTCTGGGCACCATTCACTGCTGCTCTGCAGACAAGACCATGGGAGATTTTGACATCATCAACATCAAAAATCCGCGCGAGGTGAAGGAGCGGCTGTCTGAGCTAGTCGAACACGAACGGCAGGCAAAACATGTCACAAACCGTGAGTTCATGACACACGATACTGATTTTGATGACGAGGATATGTAAATTCTATCCAGTTTACGGAGAGTCTTTGACAGGCTCTCCGTTTTTTATACCTATTTTTCACGCTGAATCAATATTTTCTTCCTCTTTTGGGTCAATGTATGCTATACTGTTTGAGTAATTATTTTTCCGATACCGGTAAGGAGGAACCACATGGGCGGCTTTTTCGGAGTAGCATCAAAAGAGGATTGTGTATTTGATCTGTTTTTTGGCACAGATTATCATTCGCATTTGGGAACGCGCCGCGGCGGCATGGTGACGTATGGAGAAAACGGGTTTGACCGTTCCATCCACAACATTGAAAACGCACCGTTCCGTACCAAATTTGACAAGGACATGCAGGAAATGAAGGGCAATCTGGGCATCGGCTGTATTTCAGATTTCGAGCCGCAGCCGCTCATTGTTCGCTCGCACCACGGCACCTATGCCATCACAACCGTCAGCAAGATCAACAACATCGAGGAAATCGTTTCTTCCATCTTCAGCAACGGCAATTCTCATTTTCTTGAGATGAGCGGCGGCGAAGTCAACCCGACCGAACTGGTTGCCGCGCTGATTAACCAGAAGGAAAATTTCATCGAGGGCATTCACTATGCACTGGAGACCATTGACGGCTCTCTGACCATGATGATTTTGACATCCAAGGGCATTTACGCCGCACGCGACAAATACGGCAGAACACCGATCGTGCTCGGCAAAAAGGAAGATGCGTACTGCATTTCGTTTGAGGACTTTGCGTTCCAGAATCTCGGCTACAAGCCGTTCAAAGAGCTTGGACCGGGCGAAATTGATGTCATCACACCGGACGGCGTGAAAACCCTGCTCGCACCGGGCAAGCAGATGAAAATTTGTACGTTCCTGTGGGTATACTACGGCTACCCATCCAGTTCCTATGAAGGCGTGAACGTAGAAGAAATGCGCTACCGCTGCGGTGAAAAAATGGCGATGCGCGACAACGTCAAACCGGATATTGTCGCAGGTGTGCCGGATTCCGGCATTGCTCACGCCGTTGGATATGCCAATGCTTCCGGCATTCCGTTCTCCCGCCCGTTTATCAAATATACCCCGACTTGGCCGCGCTCGTTTATGCCGACCATCCAGAGCAAGCGCAATCTGATTGCCAAGATGAAGCTGCTCGCCGTGCACGATCTCATCAAGGACAAGCGTTTGCTGCTCATTGATGACTCGATTGTTCGCGGCACCCAGCTGCGCGAGACCACTGAATTTTTGTATGAGAGCGGCGCCAAGGAAGTACATATCCGTCCGGCATGTCCGCCGCTGGTTTACGGCTGCAAATATCTGAACTTCTCCCGTTCTTCCTCGGAAATGGATCTGATTACCCGCCGCGTCATCGCGCGTCTGGAAGATTCCGAAACGGTTTCCGACGAGGTACTCCAGCAGTACACGGATCCGGAATCTCCGAAGTATGACGAAATGATTGAAGAAATCCGCAAGGAGCTCAACTTCACAACGCTGCGCTACAACCGTCTGGATGACATGCTGGACGCGGTTGGCATTCCGAAGGAAAATCTTTGCACCTACTGCTGGAACGGCAAAGAATAACAACCATTGATATCACACGCAAAGCAGCGCCCTGCCGGTATGGCAGGGCGCTGCTCCTTTTTATGCAATTACTTTTTTCTGTTCAGTGCCGCCTGCGCCGCTGCCAGACGTGCAATCGGCACGCGGAACGGCGAACAGGAAACATACGTCAGACCGGCATCATGGCAGAATGCAATCGAGGACGGATCGCCGCCATGCTCACCGCAAATGCCCATCTTGATATTCGGACGAGTCTTTTTGCCCTGCTCTGCCGCAATGCGAATGAGCTGACCCACGCCGTTCTGATCGAGGCGGGCAAACGGATCCGACTCGTAAATTTTCGCCTGATAGTACGAATACAGGAACTTGCCCGCATCGTCGCGCGAGAATCCAAACGTCATCTGCGTCAAATCGTTGGTGCCGAACGAGAAGAACTCCGCTTCTTCGGCAATTTCTCCCGCCATCAGCGCAGCGCGCGGAATTTCAATCATCGTGCCAATGTGATAGATGATATTGGAATTGCGCTCCTTCTTCACCGTTTCTGCTTCCTCTACCACAATATCCTTGACGAATTTGAGTTCCTTCTTGTCGCCAACCAGCGGAATCATGATTTCCGGCTCAATCGAGAAGCCCTTTTCGCGAGAAACTTCAATCGCTGCTTCCATGACTGCACGCGTCTGCATTCTCGCAATTTCCGGATACGTGACCGCCAAGCGGCAGCCACGGTGACCCATCATCGGGTTGAACTCATGCAGATCGTCGCATTTCTGCTTGACCTGCTCCACTGTCATGCCCATATCCTTCGCCAGCGCTTCCATATCTGCCGGATCGGTCGGAACGAACTCATGCAGCGGTGGATCCAGATACCGAACCGTCATCGGACGACCCTTCAGAGCCTCATACATTGCCTTAAAGTCGCTCTTCTGGAACGGCAGCAGCTCCTGCAGCGCCTGTTCTCTTTGCTCCAGCGTGTCCGACAAAATCATCTTGCGAATTTTCGGAATACGGTTTGGCTCAAAGAACATGTGCTCGGTGCGGCACAGACCAATGCCTTCCGCACCCAGACGAACCGCATTTGCCGTGTCTGCCGGCGTATCCGCATTGGTGCGGATGCGCAGACGGCGGAAACCATCCGCCCAGTTCATGATGCGTCCAAAATTGCCGCTCACCGTTGCTTCCTTGGTCTGAATCATGCCCTTATAGATAAATCCGGTGCTGCCATCCAGAGAGATTTCATCTCCTTCATGGAAGGTATATCCGCCCAGAGAGAATACCTTGGCATCCTCATCGATGCTGATTTCTCCGCAGCCGGATACACAGCACGTACCCATGCCACGGGCAACAACGGCTGCATGAGATGTCATGCCGCCGCGCACGGTCAAGATGCCCTCCGCCGCGTGCATGCCTTCAATATCCTCCGGCGACGTCTCCAAACGCACCAGAATGACCTTTTCTCCTTCCTGCTCGTGCGCATTCTTGGCGTCCTCGGCGGTAAAATAGACCTTTCCGGCAGCAGCGCCAGGCGATGCCGGCAGTGCCTGTCCAATTTTTTCGCCCTTTTTGAGCTGCTCCGCATCGAAGGTCGGGTGCAGCAGCTGATCCAAGCTCTTTGCTTCAATGCGAAGCACGGCTTCCTCCGGCGTAATCCGTCCCTCATCTACAAGGTCGCAGGCAATCTGAATGGCAGCCTGCGCGGTGCGCTTGCCGTTTCTCGTCTGCAGGAAAAACAGCTTGCCCTCCTGGATGGTAAATTCCATGTCCTGCATGTCGCGGTAATGGTCTTCCAGACGGTTGGCGATGTCCATAAACTGCTCGTAGCACTTTGGCAAATCTTCTGCGAGCTTAGTAATCGGCTGCGGCGTGCGGATGCCTGCGACAACATCTTCACCCTGCGCGTTGATCAAATACTCACCAAAAATACCCTTTTCACCGGTGGACGGGTTGCGGGTAAACGCGACGCCGGTGCCGGACGTGTTGCCCATGTTGCCGAATACCATGGACTGAACGTTGACAGCGGTGCCCCAATCGCCCGGAATGTCATTCATGCGGCGGTATACAATCGCACGCGGATTGTCCCACGAGCGGAATACCGCCTTGACAGCTTCCATGAGCTGTACCTTTGGATCCTGCGGGAACTCTGCGCCCATTTTTTCCGCATAAATTGCTTTATACCGTGCGATGACTTCTTTGAGATCGTCCGCAGTCAAATCGGTATCATATTTTGCGCCCTTCGCGTCTTTGATCTCCGTCAGGATGCCCTCAAAGAACGATTTGCTCATCTCCATGACGACATCCGAGAACATCTGGATAAACCGGCGATAAGAATCGTAGGCAAACCGCGGATTGCCGGTTTTCTTGGCGAAGCCCTCTACCGAGACATCGTTCAAGCCCAGATTCAAAATAGTATCCATCATGCCCGGCATAGATGCCCGCGCGCCGGAACGCACGGATACCAGCAGCGGATCCGATTCATCGCCGAACTTCTTGCCGCGCTGCTCCTCCAATACAGCGAGCGCCGCAAAAATTTGCTCTTGAATCTCCTGAGAAATTTGCTTTCCCTGCGTATAATAATCGGTACATGCTTCGGTTGTGACCGTAAATCCATTCGGAATCGGCAGCCCCAAATTGGTCATCTCGGCAAGATTCGCGCCCTTGCCGCCGAGCAGCGGACGCATATCGGCATTACCCTCATGAAACTCGTACACCCATTTTTTCATACTATTTTCCTCCCAGTTTTTGTTCCTCTGCCACGCCGTCTCTCTTCAGCGGGGCAGATGCCCACCAATATTTGTCATCTTTCATAAATCAAGTGCAGGTTTTTGCTGTGTTTGTTAACAGTATACACAAAGAAGCTTGCTTTGTCAAATTTTTCACTTAACATATTTTCACATTTTTTTAGCAGCATCTCATATGTGCCGTATTGGCAAAAAATCCGCCCGCAGGAATAGTATCCCACGGACGGAACATGTTATAATGTTTGTATCAAATTTTTCTATCGGAGATGATTGTATGACCGTACTTGTCAGCGCCTGTCTGCTCGGTGAGAACTGCAAATATAACGGCGGAAATAACTGTTCCCCCGCCATTCTCGACTTCTTGAAGGATAAGCAGGTAATCCCTATTTGTCCGGAAATCTTAGCGGGAATGCCTGCGCCGCGCCCGCCGGTCGAAGTAAACGGCAGCCGTGTCCTGCGCAAAAACGGCGAAGATGTCACAGATGCCTATTGTTCTGGTGTCTGCAAAGCGATGCAGATTGCAGCGCAGCAGCCCATCGATCTCGTCATCTTGAAATCGCGCAGTCCTACCTGCGGTGTTGGGCAGCGATACGACGGCACATTTACCGGAACACTGGTCAACCAATCCGGCTTATTTGCCGAGGCACTCCAGCGAGCCGGTTATTCCGTGAAAAGCTCGGATGATTTTTAAAATCCGAAGGTTTCAAATTCCTTCTGCGTGAAGCGATGGTAAATCAGCTGTCCCATCTCATCATGGATGCAGTAGCGATAGGCGTCCGGCTTTCCATCCGCAAAATAAATCAAATAGTCAAACTCGTCTGTGTCCTTGCTCGGTGTCTCAACGACAACCTGATCGGAATACTTGCGGAATACCGCGGTAATTTCCTCTATCGTATGTCCCGGCTTGCTCATGCAGGCGATGAATTCTTCCAAAAATCCGCTGGTCTCGACGTTTTCGTGTACATATTCGACGCCCTTTTCCGGAACCGTAATGCAAAACAGCTCATCTTTTACAGAAACCGTCAGCGTACCAAGTAAGTCTTCCACAGTCTTTGCAAATTGTGCCAACTGGTTCTCTAGTTCTGCAACCGAAAGCTGCGCATCGAGTAAATGGTTCACTGCTTCTGCCGGAAAATATAAATGAATCGGTGTTTTCGTATAGCCCAGCTTAATCTGGGATTCCTTCACCATGCCAATGAGATTTTGAGTCAGTGCTTCGTAATTCAAGATACGTCCTCCTCTGTGAGAATTCCATTGTATTTGCTTCTATTGTACTCTGTACCCCAAAAAATGTAAAGGACAGCCGGATTTTTTTCGTGCATCTTCCTGCAAAGCATGGTATAATTGATTGTTCATCAATGATTCATATCTTGAAAGGAGTATTTCGTACATGCTTGAATCATTATTTAAATTGAAGGAGAACCACACGAATGTCAAGACAGAAGTCGTTGCCGGTCTGACAACCTTTATGACCATGGCTTACATTCTCGCGGTCAATCCTTCCATCCTGTCGGCATCCGGCATGGATTCCAATGCCATTCTGATGGCAACCGCCATCGCATCCTTTATCGGCTGCTTCTGTATGGCATTGCTCGCAAACTATCCATTTGCACTGGCACCAGGTCTCGGACTCAATGCATACTTTGCATACACCGTTGTCGGACAGATGGGCTATTCTTGGCAGTTCGCATTGCTTGCTGTTTTCGTCGAAGGTCTGATTTTTATCGTCCTTTCCTTGACCAATGTGCGTGAAGCCATTTTTAACGCCATTCCGCTTCAGCTCAAAAAGGGTGTATCGGTTGGCATTGGCCTGTTTGTCGCTTTTCTGGGACTTCAGAACGCCAAGTTGGTCGTAGACAGCACCACGCTGGTTACGATCGTTGATTTTACCGAAAACTTCCACACAGTCGGTATCGGCGCGCTGCTCGCAGTCATCGGTCTGCTGCTCATTGCTATTCTGCATGTCAAGAACGTCAAGGGTTCCATCCTGATCGGCATTCTGGTCACTTGGGTACTGGGCATTGTGTGTCAGCTCACCGGTATTTATCAGGTAGATGCTGCCAACGGCTTCTATTCTCTGATTCCGTCCTGGTCGAGCTTTGACATTACCTCGATTCGTCTGACCTTCGGTCAGTGCTTCAATCTGGCTGGTACGGATTTCAATATTATTGACTTTATCGTCATCATTTTTGCCTTCCTGTTTGTCGATCTGTTCGACACGCTGGGCACACTGATTGGCGTGGCAAATAAGGCAGATATGCTGGATGAAGAAGGCAAGCTGCCGCGCATCAAGCAGGCTCTGCTCGCTGATGCACTCGCAACCTCCGCCGGTGCCATTCTGGGTACTTCTACCACAACAACCTTTGTGGAAAGCTCCTCCGGCGTCGCTGAAGGCGGCAGAACCGGTCTGTCTTCCATTGTAACCGGTCTGCTGTTCTTGGTTTCCATTGTCTTTGCTCCGGTATTTACCACCATTCCGAGCTTCGCAACCGCTCCGGCTCTGATTTTTGTCGGCTTCCTGATGATTTCCGCCGTCGTGCAAATCAACTTCAACGACCCGACCGAATCCATTCCTGCTTATCTGTGTCTGGCCTGCATGCCGCTGACCTACAGCATCTCGGAAGGCATCTCCATCGGTGTCATTTCGTATGTTGTCATCAATCTGTTCTGCGGCAACCGCAAGAAGATCACACCGCTGATGTACGTTTTGGCAATTCTGTTTGTTTTAAAGTACATTTTCCTGTAATTCACCACATAAAGTGCAATCATCCCGCCGTCTCAATGACAGCGGGATGATTTTTTAATATTCTTTTTTCGCTCGAATACGCATGGAAACCGCAATGGAAACCGGAAAGCACAGCAGAATGACAACCCACACCACGCCGAACACAAGCTGTACGACAGAGGTAACTGCCGCCGGCATCTCGTTGATCTCTGCCAGCGCAGAGATCCCTGCGAACAGGATGATAAACAGCAAGATGTTGACGATGCGCCCGCGCTCGACACCGAACCGATACATGACCGGAATTTCAATCTCCATATACAGCAGCGCCGCCAGCACCGTCTGCACCATCGAGAGCAGCCATTGTGTCCACGTCAAATCCATTTTTCCCGCCGCAAGCGCCAGCACGCCGATAACAATTCCCCACAAAACGCCGCAGCCTGTCACGATAAGCAGGCTGATGTATCGCGAAACGACAATCTGCCGATTGGACAGCGGCATGGCAGCACAGTAGCTGTCCCAATGATACCACGATTCATACGAGAAAAAGCTGACGCCCGTCATACAGCCAATCATGACCGCCATATAGCTGCATATGGTTCCGCCGCCCAGCATGACGCCGACCGCCGCCAGACCGACGAAGTACAGCAGATAAAAGCTTTTTTTCGAGGTTCCCGCCAGCTGCATCAAATCATATTTTACCAAGCCTTTCATTGGTCTGCACCGCCTTCCAGCAAAATCAAGATTTGTTCAACATCCGCGCTGTCGCACACAAACTGCGGGTATTTTTCCTGCATGCGTTCGCGTCCTACGCACAGCGCTTCAAACGAATACGCCTGCTTTTTGACGCCGAGAATATCTTCCGGCTGCATCTGTCCGAGCTGTTCCGGACTGCCCTTGAGCACAATATATTCGTTAAGCAGCGTATCTTTCTCTACATCAATCCGCATTTTTCCGTGCGATAAAATCAAAATATTGTCTGCCACGCGATCCAAGTCGCTGGTAATGTGCGTGGACAGCAGCACGGTGTGCTCGCCGTCCTCAATGAACGTCTGCAAATCGTCCAAAATCTGCTCGCGGGCAACGGGGTCCAATCCGCCTGTCGGCTCATCCAGCAGCAGCAATTTCGGGCTGTGCGCCATTGCCGCCGCAATAGACAGCTTCTGTTTCATGCCGCGGGAAAATGTCTTGATTGTCTTATGTTCCGGCAGTTCATAGTGCTCACACAATCCCAGAAAAACATCCTGCGACCAATTGTGATATATATCGCCCAGCACGCTGTCTATCTGCCGAATCTTCAGCATTTCACTGAAACAGCAGGCGTCATACACGACGCCGATATCCTGCTTGGTCTGCGCGTCTATCGGCCGTCCCAAAAACGAAATTTCTCCGGCATCGATATGCGCCGCGCCCAAAATGCTGCGCAAAATCGTCGTCTTGCCCGCACCGTTTCTGCCGACCAGTCCGGTAATGGTTCCCTGCTCCAAAGAAAAATTTACGTTGTCCAGAGCAAAATCTCCGTATTGCTTGCACAGTCCCTTGACTTCCAATGCCTTCATCTCTCGCCACCTCCAAATAGAATATGCAGCGTTTCTCGCACTTCTCGTTCGGAAATATCCGCACTCTTTGCAATCTCTACAGCTTCCAGTAATTTTTGCTCTATGCGTCTGCGGTGTTCCTCGCGCACCTGCTCCGCGTCCTGCTGCGCGACATACGTGCCGCGCCCCTGCATGGTCTCGACAAAGCCCTCCCGTTCCAGTTCTTCATACGCCCGCTTTGTCGTAATGACGCTGATATGCAGGTCTTTCGCCAGCGTCCGAATGGACGGCAGCTGTTCTCCTGCCGGAATCTCTCCGGATAAAATCTGCGCCTTCATCTGTTCGGCAATCTGCTCGTAAATCGGTTTGCCGCCGGTATGCTGCAAAAGAATCTGCACGGCAACCACCTCCGTATATACTGTATATATTCTATATATACAGTATATACGGGTTCGTGTTTTTTGTCAAGCCGCTGCGCAAAAAAAGAGGCGGGTCGCTCCGCCTCTTGTCTTCAAATTTCCCTTCGTTTGTTTTTCATCCAAATGCGGTGCAGTCCGTACAGCACCATGTCATCCACGCGCCGGACAGTCTCTGTCAAATACGGCGCGGCGAGTTCTGCATCGGTTCCTGTAAGATACACCGTCAAATTGTCTCCGAGCTGATCTCTGCATCTGCCAATCATGCCGTCAATCATAGATGCCGTGCCATTGAGCATGCCGGACGCCATGGCATCCATGGTATTTTTCCCGAGCAGTCCAGTGTGCGGCCGCGTCAGCCCGATGGACGGCAGCTGTGCCGCCTTGGTATGCAGCGATTCCAATCCGATACGCATGCCCGGTGCAATGATGGAGCCGACCAGCGCGCCGCTCTCATCCAGCGCGGTAAACGTAACCGCCGTATTCATATCAATCACCAGCGCCGGAAGCTGTTTTTTCGCCGCCGCTTCCACAGCCACGCACACCAAGTCGCTGCCAACTACGCGCGGATTGTCCATGCGGATACTCAGACCCGTCTTGACGCCGGACGACACATTGACCACCTCGCAGCGGCACAAAATCTCGACCGCCTCGCGCAGCACGCCGCTGAGTGCCGGAACGACAGAGCAAATAATTGCGCCGGAAATCTTGCCCGCATCACATCCGCGCAGACGCAGAACGCTGTCTATCCCGCAGGCGTACTGCTCCGCCGTCTGCCGTGTCTCGGATGCAATATGAGAAACCACACACAAATTGCCTTGTCTGTCAAAGCACCCCAATGTGATGGCTGAATTTTGTATATTGATTGCAAGCAGCATGTGCCTGTCCCCTTTCCCGTGTATATGTCTGCTATTATATGCCGATTTTGCGCTGCTTGCAAGAGGTATCCACCGGCAGGCGGTCTGCCAGCCACACCAACGGTATGCTGAGTACAAACCAAAGCAAGCCATATTTGATGCAGATTTGCCCCGCCAGATTGCCCAGCTCACGGGAATAATCCCAAATGTGCAGCTGCATGCCCAAGTTAAAAATACAACCGAAAATAAATTCGACAAACAGCACGGTCACTGCGCTTGCCATGGCGCGAACGGGCAGCCGATACCGATATAATGTATCAGAAACCAATCCCATCAGTCCGAAGCAAATTCCGCCCGCCAGCGCCATCGACCAATGCGACCAGCCGCGGAACAGAATTTCCAAAAACGGATACCCCCAAAACCCATATGCCATCAAAATCATCGTCTTTTCTATCCGACTCAAACCACATCACCTGTTTTTTAGCGTTCCCTGTTGGGCAGAGAATATTCTATGCGAAAGCGACATATCCTGTCTGGGGAGGTGTGTGTTATGAAATATTTTTGTCACGGTGCGCCGATGGTTCACCCGCGCTACCGCCCGCGGCGAGCCAGCGCAGACTTCAAAAGCCGCCGCGGTTCTCTCAATGAGCAGCGATATACGCCTTCCGTGCACTTTACGAAATGATATTCGTGCGGTATACTATGTTCAAATACATCGAACCCCCATTTCCCACAGATGGGGAATGATTCTGAATTTGAGGTGATTGTATGAGCATGAACACAGCGCCCAATGCGGAGCGCGTACATATCGGCATTTTCGGCAAGCGCAACGCCGGAAAATCCAGTCTCATCAACGCGATGACCGGACAAGACCTCGCCATTGTCTCCAACATCGCAGGCACAACGACAGATCCGGTCTCCAAAGCCATGGAATTGCTGCCGCTCGGTCCTGTCGTGATGATTGACACCCCGGGTCTGGATGACATCGGTGCGCTCGGCGCCCAGCGCGTCCGGAAAGCCATGCAGGTGATGAACAAGTGTGATTTGGCGGTTGTCGTCGTTGATGCATCGGAGGGACTGACCGACGCACACACGGATTTGCTCGCTCGTCTGAAGGCAAAAAACATTCCGCATCTCATTGCCATGAACAAGTGTGATTTGTTGGATGCCGTTCCGGCAGATACCGAGCACATGCGCTATGTCAGCGCAGCTGCCGGAACCGGCATCTATGCACTCAAAGAAGCCATTGCACATCTTGTGCCGACCGGAGACAACGGGCGGCGCATTATTGCTGATCTGTTACAGCCCAATGATTTTGTCGTGCTCGTCGTGCCCATTGATTCCGCTGCACCCAAAGGCCGCTTGATTCTGCCGCAGCAGCAAACCATCCGCGATATCTTAGAAGCCGGTGCGACCGCCATCGTCTGTCAGGACACCGAGCTGAAAGCCACGCTGAAAAAGCTCGGCCAGCCGCCGCGCATGGTCGTGACAGACAGTCAGGCATTCCGGCGCGTCTCCGCCGACACACCGGATGATGTGCCGCTCACCTCATTTTCTATCCTGTTCGCCCGCTACAAAGGCCGATTGGACAGCGCCGTGCGCGGCGTCACCGCCCTGCGTCAGCTGCAAGACGGCGATACCGTGTTAATCTCCGAGGGCTGCACGCATCATCGGCAATGCGATGACATCGGCACGGTCAAGCTGCCCAAATGGATCGAGGACTATACCGGAAAATCGCTGCATTTCGAATTTACCAGCGGCGGCGCGTTTCCGGAAAATCTGTCTCCGTATCAGCTCATTGTGCACTGCGGCGGCTGTATGCTCAACGAGCGGGAGATGAAATCCCGCATCGCCTACGCCGAGGACGAGGGTGTACCGATGACCAACTACGGCATTCTGATTTCCTATATCAACGGCATTCTCCCCCGCGCGGTCAAGCCGCTGGGGCTGGAGCTATAGCAAAAAAGGCATCCCATCGGGATGCCTTTTCTCATGCAATGATTGTTATTTGTCGCCGTACTTGGAAGCCTGCGAAGCAATCAGCTCTGCATCTTCAAAATAGTTGATTTTCATAGCGGCGCGCACATCGTGCAGCGTCTGTGCTGCCTCAGCCTGTGCAACGGCGCTGCCGTTCTTGAGGATTTCATACACTGCCGGAATATCCTTTTCATATTCCTTGCGGCGCGCACGAATCGGCTCCAGCTCTGCCTGCAGGACGTTGTTCAGGAACTTCTTCACCTTTACATCGCCCAGACCGCCACGCTGGTAGTGCTCCTTGACCTCATCCAGATTTGCATAATCCGGCCAGAATTCTGCAAAGTACTCCGGACGGCAGAAGGCATCCAGATAAGTAAATACCGTGTTGCCCTCGATTTTGCCCGGATCCTGTACGCGGATGTGCTCCGGATCGGTGTACATGCTCATGACCTTCTTGCGCACGTCCTCTGCGCTGTCCGACAGATAAATGCAGTTGCCCAGAGACTTGGACATCTTAGCCTTGCCATCGGTGCCCGGCAGACGCAGGCACGCCTGATTCTCCGGCAGCAAAATCTGCGGCGTAACCAGTGTCTCACCGTATACGCTGTTAAACTTGTGCACGATTTCGCGGGTCTGTTCTACCATCGGCATCTGATCCTCACCGGCCGGAACCGTGGTCGCACGGAACGCCGTGATATCGGACGCCTGACTGATTGGATATGTAAAGAATCCAACCGGAATGCTCGTTTCAAAATTGCGCATCTGAATTTCCGACTTTACCGTCGGATTGCGCTGCAGACGAGATACGGTGACCAGATTCATATAGTACATGGTCAGCTCGGTCAGCTCCGGCACCTGAGACTGAATGAACAGTGTAGACTTTGCCGGATCCAAACCGCAGGACAGATAATCCAGCGCAACCTCCAAAATATTCTGACGAATCTTTTCCGGATTGTCTGCGTTATCAGTTAATGCCTGTGTATCTGCAATCATAATGAAGATTTTATCGTATTCACCGGAATTTTGCAGCTCTACGCGGCGTCTCAGGGAACCAACATAATGTCCCAGATGCAGTTTGCCGGTCGGACGGTCGCCGGTTAAAATAACTTTACCCACTGTATTTCCTCCTAAAAACGACATTTTCCCTGTCGTCTGTTTTTTTGCTTCTTTTATAATGTAATACAAATTGCACAAAAAAGCAAGTTCTAACTGAAATCTTGGGCATATTTTATACTTTGCTATACGCGAACCATCTGTTCCAGCGCGGCAGCCGCTGCCGCCATCTGCTCCGGTTCTTTCCTGCGCAGCGCGTGGCGCGCCTCTTTCACCGCTGCATCCAGCTGCTTTTTGTGTGCGCGATCCATGCTCTTGCGCTTTTCCGCCGCCTGATACGTCAGCTGCTCCAGTTTGGTCTTGTATTCCATGCCTGCGCGAATCTTGCTGTCCTCTGCGGCGTACTGCTCCGCGTCATGAATCGCCTGCTGAATGTCCGCTTCGCTCATGTTATTGGAACCTGTGACGGTGATTTCCTGCATTTTTCCCGTGGTCAAATCGCGGGCGGACACATTGACAATGCCGTTGGTGTCGATTTCAAACGTGACTTCAATCTGCGGCATACCGGTCGCAGAGCGCTTGATGCCGCCCAGCATAAACGAGCCAAGGCTTTTGTTCTGCTTTGCCATCGGGCGCTCTCCCTGTAAAACATTGACCTTTACACGCTTCTGAAATGCGCCGGCAGTCGTGAAAATCTGGCTTTTTTTAATCGGAATTGTCGTGTTCTTATCAATCAGCTTGGTAAACACGCCGCCGACCGTCTCAATGCCAAGCGACAGCGGTGTGACGTCGAGCAGAAGCAGCCCCCGCACCTCTCCGGACAGCACACCGCCCTGCAAACAGGCACCCATTGCCACGCACTCGTCCGGATTGATGCCCTTAAACGGCTGGCGTCCCGTCAGCTTTTGCACTGCTTCGTTGACCGCAGGAATGCGGCTGGAGCCGCCAACCATAAGCACCTTGCTGATGTCCGGCAGATTTAATCCGGAGTCTGCCACCGCCTGATACACAGGATCTAGTGTCGCCTGCACCAGATGATTGGTCAGCTCATTGAATTTTGCCCGTGTCAGCGTCATCTGCAAATGCTTGGGTTCTCCGCGCTTCACGGCGATGTACGGCAGCATGATTTCCGCCGACAGCGCGGAGGACAGCTCTTTTTTCGCTTTCTCCGCCGCCTCGCGCACGCGCTGCATCGCCGCCGAATCGCGGCTCAAATCAATGCCTTCGGCTTTTTTAAACTCGGACAAGATATACTCGCAAACGCATTTGTCAAAGTCATCGCCGCCGAGTCGGTTGTTGCCCGCCGTCGCCAGCACCTCAATCACGCCGTCGTTGATGTCGAGCACGGACACATCAAACGTGCCGCCGCCCAAGTCATAGACGAGAATTTTCTGTGCCTGCTCTTTGTCAATGCCATACGCCAGCGCGGCGGATGTCGGCTCATTGATGATGCGCTGGACATGCAGACCGGCAATCGTGCCCGCATCCTTGGTCGCCTGCCGCTGTGCGTCCGTAAAATATGCCGGCACCGTGATGACAGCCTCTGTCACAGGCTCACCGAGATAGGTCTCTGCATCGCTTTTGAGCTGGCGCAGAATCATAGCAGAAATTTCCTGCGGCGAATACTGCTTTCCGTCAATAGAAATGCGCCGATCCGTGCCCATGTCGCGTTTGATGGAGGAAATGGTGCGGTCCGGATTGACCGCCGCCTGCCGTTTTGCCGTCTCACCAATCAATCGCTCTCCATCCTTGGTAAAGGCAACGACAGACGGCGTGGTGCGCCCGCCCTGTGCATTGGGAATGATGACGCGCTCTCCGCCCTCATATACGGCAACACAGGAATTTGTGGTGCCCAAATCAATTCCGATAATTTTCGACATGGTATTTCTCTCCTCCGGTGCTTCCTGCCATTTGTGTCACGTTCTCTTTGTAAATTGTCTGCCGCAGCAGTTGCACGTAATCGTAATCCTGCCCTTTCCCTTCGGCACGCGAAGCGTCGCTTTGCACTGCGGGCATCCGAAAAACCTGTGTGTTTTTCTCTGCTGAAAATTCAGCTTTCTGCGCTGAAAAAATCCGACAAATGCTATATTTTCTCTGTGTCTCTTGGGAAGATTACGCGACATCACACGAAAATATCCATAAACAAATACCAAAACGGATATCTCATATGCAATCATATGCGCAACCTGATTCGGAATCAAGCGGCTTGCAAACATCGCAAGGATAGACGCCCAAATCAACGTGTTGGACAACGCATCAAAGCCGTTTCTGCCTGCCATAAATGCCATCAGCCTGTACTTCATACATTTCACCTCAAACGAACTTTTTCTGTATTGTATTTATTGTAGCATACCATATCCGTGTAAAACACAACAAATCCGCATGTTTTTGTAAACAATTTATGAAGCCGGCTGCAGGAATGCAGCCGGCTTCTCCAAAAACACGCAATTGTTCAGCTCGCATCCTCAAACTGCGACTGGTACAGTCCGGCATAAAAGCCGTTCTGCTCCAGCAGCTGCTGATGCGTGCCCTGTTCGATAATATCTCCGTCCTTCATGACGAGAATCAAATCTGCATCCCGAATCGTGGACAGGCGGTGTGCAATGACAAACGAGGTGCGTCCCTGCATCAAATGCGCCATCGCATCCTGAATCAGCTGTTCGGTTCTGGTGTCAACAGAGGACGTTGCCTCGTCGAGAATCAAAATCGGATTGTCTGCCAAAATTGCACGCGCAATCGTGAGCAGCTGTTTCTGACCCTGCGAGACATTGGACGCCTCTTCGTTCAGTTCCATCTGATATCCGCCCGGCAGCGTGCGGATGAATCGGTCTGCGCGCGCCGCCTTGGCCGCCGCAATGACTTCTTCATCGGTTGCATCCAGTCTGCCGTACCGGATATTTTCCATAATCGTTCCCTTAAACAGCCAAGTGTCCTGCAAAACCATGCCGAAGCCCTCACGCAGGTCCGAGCGGTTGAAATCGCGAATATCATGACCGTTGAGCCGGATGGCACCGGAATTGACATCGTAAAATCGCATGAGCAGCTTGACCATGGTGGTTTTGCCCGCGCCGGTCGGACCGACAATCGCTACCATTTGTCCCGGCTTGACGTCACAATTGAAATCATGGATGACCAGATGATCCGGCTTGTAGCCAAACTGGACATGCTCGAAAGAAACCTGACCATTGATGCAGTCCGGAGATGCCGGATTCTCAACCGTCTGCTGCTCCTCCTCCTCATTGAGGAATTCGAAGATGCGCTCGGCAGAAGCCGCCATGGACTGCAGCATATTGGATACCTGTGCCAGCTGGGTAATCGGCTGGGTAAAGCGCTTGACGTACTGAACAAACGATACAATGCCGCCGATTTCAATGGTTCCGTTAGCTGCCAGCATCGCGCCGACAATCGCCACCGCTACATATCCCAGATTGCTGACAAAGTTCATGACCGGCATCATAAGACCGGACAAAAATTGGCTCTTCCATGCGGATTCATACAAAATATCGTTGGTCTTTTTGAAATTCTCCAGTTCCGTCTGCTCTCGATTGAACGCCTTGACCACCTGATGACCGGAGAATGTCTCCTCAATCTGGCCGTCAATTTCTCCCAGATATTTCTGCTGTGCCTTAAAGTATTTCTGCGATTTCTTGACCACCAGCATAATCAGCAGCATGGAAACCGGCAGGATAATCAGCGAAATCAGCGTCATGAGCGGAGAGATCGTCAGCATCATGGCAATGACGCCGATGACCGTACACAGCGAGGTAATCAGCTGGGTGACCGACTGATTGAGCGACTGTCCCATGGTATCAACATCGTTGGTGATGCGCGATAGCACATCGCCGACCAGATGCGATTCAAAATATCCCAGCGGCATCCGATTGATTTTCTCGCTGATGTCGCGGCGCATCTTGCGGCACATTTTCTGTGAAATGCCCGTCATGAGCCAGCCCTGAATCAAGCCGAACAGCGCACTGACAATATACAGAATGATCAGCCCCAGCAAAATCTTGCCGATTTTATCAAAATCAATGCTGCCTGTGCCGGAAATTTTTGCCATCAGGCCGTGAAATAATTCGGTTGTTGCGTTGCCGAGAATTTTCGGGCCAACAACCGTAAAAACGGTCGAGCCAACCGCAAAAATCAGCACAAAGAGCAGTGCAATTTTATACACGCCCATGTACTTGAGCAGTTCCCGCAGCGTCCCCTTAAAGTTTTTCGCCTTTTCTGTCGGCGCACCGGGTCCGCGCCGCATCATTCCTCTTCTTGGTGCCATTATGCGCGGCCTCCTTTCTCTACGCCCGCCAGCTCTGCCTCAGACAGCTGGCTCTTTGCAATTTCCTGATAGGTCTCACACGAAGCCAACAATTCTTCATGCGTGCCGGAGCCGACAAGCTTACCCTCATCCAGTACAAGAATGTTGTCCGCGTGCAGAATCGTTGAAATGCGCTGTGCGACAATAATCACAGTTGCATCCGCCGTCTGCTTGGAAAGCTCCTTGCGCAGCGTCAAATCGGTCTTATAGTCCAGTGCAGAGAACGAATCGTCAAACAGATAAATCTTCGGATGCTTGGCAATTGCACGCGCAATAGACAAGCGCTGTTTTTGTCCGCCGGACACATTGGTGCCGCCTTGAGAAATCAGCGAGTTGTACCGATCCACCTTGGAATCAATAAATTCGGTTGCCTGCGCAATGTCAGCCGCCTGCTGCATATCTGCATCGGAAATGTTCTCGCCGCCGTATTTCAGATTGCTCTCAATGGTTCCGGAGAACAAAACACCCTTCTGCGGCACATAGCCCATCAGGCTGCGCAGCTTGTTCTGGCTCATCTCACGCACATCGACACCGTCAATGCGCACTGCGCCCTGCGTCACATCAAAGAAACGCGGAATCAGCCGAACAATCGTCGACTTGCCGCAGCCGGTAGAACCGATAATCGCAGTTGTTTTTCCCGGCTCTGCAGTAAATGAAATGTGTGACAGCGCCGGCTCATCAGCATCCGGATAGGTAAACGAGACATCCTGAAACGTCACATAGCCCTTCGGCTGTTCCAGCAGCGCGTCCTTTGTTCGCTCCGGATCGTGCAGAGAAATCGGTGTGTCCAGCACTTCCACAATGCGGTCTGCGGCTACGCCTGCGCGCGGCAGCATAATCGAAATCATCGTCAGCATCAGGAAGCCCATGACAATGACCATGGAATACGTGATAAACGCTGTCAGGTCACCGACCTGCATGGTGCCCGCGTCGACGTTGTGTCCGCCGACCCAAACAATCAGAACTGAAATGCCGTTCATGACAAACATCATCACCGGCAGCATAAAGGTCATCGTGCGGTTGGTAAACAGCTGGGTCTGAAACAGATTCTGGTTTGCCTCATCAAAGCGCTGTTCCTCGTGCTTTTCCCGACTGAATGCACGAATCGGCATAATGCCGGTCAGCATTTCACGAGAGACCAGATTCAGGCGGTCTACCAGCTTCTGCATGATTTTAAATTTCGGCATCGCGATGCCGGTCAGTGTGCCGATGCACGCCATCATGACAACAACGGCGAGAACAATTGTCCAGCCCATGCTGGAGCCGGTCTTGACTACCATGATAATGCCGCCGATTGCGACAATCGGCGCGTACAGCACCATGCGCAGCAGCATGACCGAAACCATTTGAATCTGCTGAATATCATTGGTAGAACGCGTAATCAGCGACGCTGTCGAAAATTTTTCCATCTCTGCATCGGTAAACTGCATGACCTTCTCGTAAATGGAAGTGCGCAAATCGCGTCCGACTTTTGACGAGGTGACGGATGCAATCAAGCCGACCAAAATCGCCGCGATTGCCATAATCACAGCCATGAGCAGCATTTTTCCGCCGACGGCAAACAGATAGGCATTGCGCACCTGATTCAGGTCAATGCCCTGTGCCTGATATTCTGCGGACACATAATTGACGGCGATTTCCGTCAAAAAAGTGTCTGTCATGTCTCCCATTTTGGAAAACGCTTCATCCATCTGCGAAATCAGCTGTTCTTTGGTCATTGCGCCGGCGGCCACCGCCGCTTTGATTTGCTCCGGTGCTCCCTTGGTCTTGTCGCTGCTGCGCATCTGATACACCGTGGCTTCCGGCTTGCGCAGAATATTGTTGAGCGTCTCACGGTCTGCATCGTCCCGCAGTGTCCGAACGCCGGATACATTTGGCTGTGTATACGCCTGCTCCACTGTCTGTGTGTCAGCATCCGTCATAAACAGCTCCAGCGTCTCCAGACTGTCCGCGCGCACGGTATCCATCACGCCGTCTGCAATGCCGCCCTGCTGCAAGCCGACATTCAGGACGTCGCTGGTGTACGTCGGCAGCGCCAAATCACAGTACGCCTGTACGACCAGACAGCAAATCGCCGCAAAAATTGCCAGCTTATGCTTTGCTAGAAATTGAAAAATATTTTTCATATGGTTGCTTCTCCTGCTATGTTATTTGTCCTGAGACAGTTCATCTATCACGTTTTCCATGTTGTCCATGATCTCATCCCAAAGGCATAACATCTGATCAATATGTTCTTCGGGTGTACGCGCCAGAACGCGTTCCCAGAAGTCCTGTATTTCTTCCCAATTGCGCCTGCACTGTTCTGCGCCCGCTTCTGTCACAGATACCAGTGTATTTCTCCGGCAATTCGGATCTACTTTGCGGACAATCAAGCCGTCTGCCTCCATCTTTTTCATCAGACGGGAAATTGCCGATGTCTGCATACAGCACACCTGCGGCAGCTGAGAAACCGGAATGTCCGGATTTTTTTTACTTAGACGGCACATGACATGCAGCAGCTCGGTTTCCGCTTTGGTCATGCCCTCGCACAGCTTCCACATCTGAATCTGCCGCATTCGCTTCATGCGGTTCCAAACCGCCACGCAATGTTCGCTTGATTCCATACGCTCCTCCCTTCTGCGCAATGCTTAACATTGTTAATTATTAACCGTGTCATCAATCATAGCAGGCGTTTGTGATAAAACGGCGAATAAAATATGAATAAATCGTAAACACAAAAATCATACCGGCAAATGCAGCGCGAATCCAAACACCACGCCGCCGACCGCCGACATACAGATAATTAAAATCGGATGCACGCCTTTTTTCATCAGTGCGAGCATCGCGCCCAGAATGCACAGCGCACAAAACAGCTGCACGACATCGCCGGACGCAATCGCCAGCCCGTGCGGAAACAAAACCTGTCTGCCAATCGAGTACAGTGATGCGGCAATCATGCCGACAACCGCCGGATTGAGTCCCGCCATGGCGCCGCGCACAATGCGGCTGCGCTGAAAGGCGCGAAAGCAGCGGGCAACGAGTAAAATAATGACAAACGCAGGCAAAATGACGCCCAGCGTCGCACACAGTGCGCCCGCCATTCCGCCGATCATCTGCCCGATATATGTCGAGATATTGACGGCAAACGGACCGGGCGAGCTTTCGCTGACCGCAATGAAATTGACGAGATCCTCTGTTGAAATCCAATGATGCGCCTGTACCTTCTGCTGAATCAGCGGAAGCATCGCATAGCCGCCGCCAAACGTAAACGCGCCGACTTCAAAAAACGTAGAAAACAGCTGCCAGTATATCATGAACGTGTGCCCTCCTTTGCCATGGTGTACAGCACGCCTGCCACGGCGCAGCCGAGCAGCACGACAATCGTGTTCATCTGCAAAACCGCCACGCAGGCAAATGCCGCCAGCATGATGCATACGGCAAACACATGCTTTTGGCAGGAATGATACATCGTGAGCAAGGCGCGCAGCAGCAGCGCCAGTACGCCGACGCGAATGCCCCAAAACGCATACTGCACCGCCCGCAGCTGCTCTAATTTCGGCAGAATCGCCGCCAGACAAGCGATGATGCAAAACGCCGGCAGCACCACACCAACTGTCGCGGCAGTTGCTCCCGCCACGCCCGCGACATGGTAGCCGACAAACGTTGCCGCATTGACCGCAATCGGCCCCGGTGTCGATTCCGAAATCGCGACAATGTCCAAAATGTCTTTTTCGCTGATCCATTTTTTATTGTCCACCATTTCCCGTTGGATGAGCGGAATCATCGCATATCCGCCGCCAAACGTAAACGCGCCGATTTTGAGAAATACCAACAGCAGTTCCCAGACGCGCTGTTTTTTCTGATGCATAACAAACTCCCTTCGTGAAATACAAATTCATCTCTATGTATTATTATATAAGAAAACGTTTTCACGGTCTATTTGCAATTTGCATAGAGTCTCACATTGCTTTTTCGTTTGCGTGTGTTATACTTAAAAAGTATGATTTTCTCAAAAAAGGAGTGCACGTCATGAAACGGGAACGGGATCTCACCACAGGAAATATCACAACCAGCTTGTGGCTGTTTGCCCTGCCGCTCATGCTCGGCAATGTCATGCAGCAGCTGTACAATCTGGTGGACACGTGGGTCGTCGGCAGATATATCGGAGATACGGCGCTTGCGGCGGTCGGCTCCTCGTATACCATTCTGACCTTTTTAACTTCTGTTATTATCGGTCTGTGCTTGGGCAGCAGTGCCTTTTTGTCCATAGCATACGGCAGGCGCGATTTGCCCGCCATGCGAAACGGCATTTTTCTCTCCTGCAGCACGATCGGCGTGCTGTCTCTCTGTCTGATGCTTGCGTTTTATCGCTTTCTCGACCCCATCATTTTCTTTCTGCGCGTCCCGAAAGAGACGGTTGCAGATATGCACACCTATCTGTTTTATGTATTTTTCGGCTTTTTTTCCACATTTTTATACAATTATTTTTCCAACGTTCTGCGCGGCATCGGAAATTCAGCCATTCCGCTGTTGTTTCTCGCCGTCTCTGTCGTGTTAAATATTTTTTTGGATTTGTACTGTGTCATTGTTTTGCACTGGGGCATTATGGGCGCAGCGCTCGCCACTGCCGCTTCGCAATGCGTCTCCGGCATCGGCATCACCGTATACTTTCTAAAAAAGTTTCCGCAGTACCGCGTGACGCGCAGGGACGTGTGCTGGAACAGAGAAAATCTCCGCAGCATTCTCTCGCTGTCCGGCTGCACCTGCCTGCAGCAGTCTGTCATGAATTTCGGCATTCTGCTGGTGCAAGGCATCGTCAACAGCTTCGGTACCGCCGTCATGGCTGCTTTTGCCGTTGCGGTAAAGATTGATACCATTGCATACATGCCGGTGCAGGATTTTGGCAATGCATTTTCCGTATTCGTCGCGCAAAATTACGGCGCACAAAAGTCCGCACGGATTGCTTCTGGTGTGCGTTGTGCATTTGCCAGCGTTGCCGTGTTCTGTGTGATCATCAGCAGCTTAGTCTGGCTCTGCGCGCAGCCGCTCATGCAGCTGTTTGTAGACGCTTCCAGC
Organism: Butyricicoccus intestinisimiae; assembly: GCF_018918345.1. NCBI lineage: Bacteria > Bacillati > Bacillota > Clostridia > Eubacteriales > Butyricicoccaceae > Butyricicoccus > Butyricicoccus intestinisimiae. Next base: position 172,554 of record NZ_JAHLQI010000006.1, on the reverse strand, counting down.
GCGCAAGTGGTCCGCATCGGTGTCCAGTATTTACAGATTGAGGGCGCCTGTTACATTGGCATCGGCATATTGTTCTTGCTGTATGGCTATTATCGCGCCGTCAACCGCCCGCAGATGTCGGTGGTGCTCACCGTCTGTTCGTTGGGTACGCGTGTGGCGCTCGCTTATCTGTTGTCCGGCATCGCCGTGATTGGCGTCATCGGTATCTGGGTGTCGATTCCTATCGGCTGGTTCTTCGCAGATGCTGTGGGAATCGGATATTATTTTCTGCTGAAAAAGCGGCAAATACACGCAAAAAGAGATGCCTGACGGCATCTCTTTGTTGTTTATGCTTTGTTTTTGCGCAGGCTGCGGCGTAAAAATTTGCTGACCGTATCGTTAAACACATCTGCGTTGTCTGTGTTGGCGTTGTGCGAGGCGTCCGGAATGACGGTCATCGGATAGCCTTGTTTTTCCGACCAAATGCGGCAGTACTCCGCAATTTTTCCGGTGTAATCCATCGCACCGATGGCGAGCATGACCGGACAGCGGAACTGTACCACGGCTTTGTGCGTGAAGCGGTCGCCATATGCCGCCGCAAACGCCTGCACCATCTCTTTTTTGCTCATCTGTTCAAACATATGCAGTGCATTTTGATAGCCGTACAGCGTCTGTGTGCGCTTGCGCGCCAATCCTGTCTGCAGCATACGCTCCGGCAGACGCTTGACCGTCTGCGGCACTTTTTTCAGCTCTTTCTGATCGAATTCCGGATACAGCGCCACGCCGAACGGCATTGCACTGACGCCGACAAACGCCTGTACCATCTCCGGCCAGCGCGAAGCAAACTCCTGACAGACATATCCGCCGATGCCGTGACCGACCAGAATCGCCTGCTTGATGTGTTCTCTGTCCGTGATCTGTTTCAATTCCTCCGCCGCATGTGCATAGGTAAACGCATGATACGGGCGGGAGCGGCCGTGCATCGGCAGATCCCACAGCAAAACGTGATAGTTGAGCCGAAAAAATGGGAGCTGCTTGTCAAACAGCCGATGATTGGCGCACAGCCCATGCGTGAATATAATCCATGGTGCCTGTGCATCTGCGTTTTTTTCAATCCAATAATAGGTTGCACCTCTTGGAGAAGATACCAGTCTTCCAACCATGTGATCGCCTCCTGCCGCTGTGTTATCTCTGTGCGGGTGCCTTGTGTGCGCGGAACAGTTCAATCATATAATGCGTCAAATCCAGCGGATTTTCTTCGTATGCCGGCGGAATCTCCTCCGGCGTATACCATCCGGCTTCCTTGAGTTCTTCCTCCTGCAGCTTGACCTGATCGCTTCCCGTGAGCTCTGCCCAGAAGCCGATCATCTGCGCACCGGAGAAGCCCCACGGCTGATTGCCGTAATACTGAATGTTGGTGACATCCAAACCGGTTTCTTCCTTGACTTCGCGCTTGACGGTCGTTTCAAACGTCTCGCCCACGCTCATATAGCCGGACACCAGTGCATACACCGGATTTTTATAGACTGAAGAACGGGTCAGCAGGATTTTACCGTTGTTTACGATGCCGACAATAATCGCCGGGCTGATTGCCGGATACGTCACTGCATGACACTCGTCATTGGTGCAGCGCATCGCCAGCTCCTTGCCGTCCGGCTTCATCGGTGCACCGCAGCAGCCGCAGAAGCGGTGGTTTTGAAACCACTGGAACAAATGCAGCGCGGTCACGGAGCCGAGACGCAGCCATGTCGGCTGTACCGTGCGCAGATAGCGCGACACCTCGCGCCGCAGCTGCTGTTTGATGGCATCGTCCGGATCGAGCACAGTAAAGAACTGGGTGCCTGCCTGCTCAAAAATATGTACCAGTTCGCTGTTGTCGCCGCCCAGCCGCTTCCAGTCGGCATATGTCGGCAGACTGCCGGTTTCCGGCACGACAAATACATCGGTTTTTTCAAAAATCAGAACATAATCGCTGTCCTGCGGCTTTGGTTTTGCAAATTCTGTATCAATGGTATTGCGTCCAATATCCTGAATCATCGTGTTTTCCTCCACCATCACACACTGTGACGTTTTTATTTTTCATTTCCGGGAATATATCCCCTCCTCATTATACGACCCTGCAGACAAATTGCAAGTATTTCCTTGTCTGCTGTTGAAGCGAAATCAAAAAAAACGTATAATAGCATAGAAAGAAACCGGAGGGATTACTTATGAACCAATCTCTGCCAGACATGACCTCTCTGCGGGAGGAGATTGTCAACACCGCGCAGAAAGCCTATCGTGAGGGTATGATGGCTGCAACCAGCGGCAATTTGAGCTGCTATGATGCGGCATCCGGCCGCATCGCCATCACGCCAAGCGGTATGGATTATACCATCATGAAACCGGAAGACATCGTCATCATTGATTTGGACGGCAACGTGCTTTCCGGACACAAGCCGTCTTCCGAATGGAAAATGCACGCGGAGATTTATCGGCATCTGCCGCAATACCGCGCCATCGTGCACACGCATTCGCCAAACGCCACAGCTTATGCCGTGCTGCGCAGGGAAATTCCCTGTGTGCTCGTGGAAATGCTGCTGTTTCTCGGCGGAAGCATTGAGGTTGCGGACTATGCCGCACAGGGCAGCGCCGCAGTCGGCACCCATTGCCTGCCGATTCTCAGCCGCAAGCCTGCCGCGCTGCTCGCCAATCACGGCGTTGTGACGGCGGCGGATTCGCTGGCGCAGGCGTACACGAACGCCGTTTATGTAGAAGATTCCGCGAAAATCGTCCGGCTGGCAATGAGCACCGGCTGTCCGATTCCGGCTGTCATTGATGAGGAAGGAAGCAAATCCATATGAGCGAATATTTATCCGATCATGTTCATCTGAGCGATGACGGCACCGCCGTCGTCATTCTCGACCAGACCCAACTGCCCAACCGCACGCAGTATCTCACGCTGCGCACCGCACGGGAAATGTACGATGCCATTCAGAGCTTACAGGTGCGCGGCGCGCCGTGCATCGGCATTTGTGCGGCGTATGACCTCTATGTGCTGGCACAGCAGGCAGATGCCGCGCTGTCTGCGGCGGATTTTCTGTCCAAGCTGCGCGAACAAGCGAAGTATCTTGCCTCCTCCCGCCCGACCGCAGTAAATCTGCGTTGGGCACTGGATCGCATGCTGCACACCGCCGAGCACTGTGCAGATCGCGCCGACCGCTTATCTGTCCTGCGCGACGAATGCCTTGCCATTCATAAAGAAGACATTGCCATGTGCCGTTCCATTGCGGAATACGGTCTGTCTCTCGTCAAAGACGGAGACGGCATCCTGACGCACTGCAATGCCGGACCGCTAGCAACGTCCCGCTACGGCACAGCGCTCGGCCCGCTGTTTTTGGGCAAGGAACGCGGCTACAAGTTCCACGTCTTTTCCGACGAGACGCGCCCGCTGCTGCAGGGTGCGCGGCTGACTTCGTATGAGCTGAGCCGCGGCGGCATTGATGTGACACTGATTTGCGACAACATGGCGAGTCTGGTCATGAAAAACGGCTGGGTGCAGGCTTGCTTTGTCGGCTGTGACCGCGTCGCGGCAAACGGCGATGCCGCGAATAAAATCGGCACATCGGGTGTGGCAATTCTCGCAAAGCATTACGGCATCCCGTTCTATGTCCTCGGTCCGACCTCAACGATTGACTTGAACTGTGCAACCGGTGAGGATATTCCGATTGAACAGCGCGATCCGGAAGAAATCAAGGAGAAATTTTACGCAGAGCCGATGGCACTGCCGGAGGTTAAATGCTACAATCCGGCGTTTGATGTGACGGATCACACGCTGATTTCCGGCATTGTAACGGAATACGGCATCTGCCGCCCGCCGTATACTGAGAGCCTGCGCGCTGTATTTGACAAAAAGCACGCCGGCATTCCCTTCGGCGCACCAGAGGAGGAACACGCATGAACACACGACTGTACAACGCCCGTATTTTGACGATGGCGGACGGATTTGAACCAATTTGGGGCGAAATCTGGATTCAGGACGACAAAATCATCTATGTCGGCGAGGAAAAACCGTCTGACCTGCATTGGGATGTCGAGCGCAATGTCTGCGGCAATCTCATTCTGCCCGGCTTTAAAAACGCACACACCCACTCTGCGATGACGTTCCTGCGTTCGTATGCGGATGATTTGCCGCTGCAGGACTGGCTCAACAAACAGGTGTTCCCGATGGAAGCCAAGCTGACCGAGGAGGATATTTATCATCTGTCCAAGCTCGCTTATCTGGAATATTTGACCAGCGGCATCACGGCAAACTTTGACATGTATCTGACGCCGGATTCCATTGTACAGTCGTCCATCGACACCGGATTCCGCACGGTGCTGACGGGTGCTGTCAACGATTTCAGCCAGTCCGCGGCGCTGGTCGGCGAATGGTATCAGAAATACAATGGCTATCACCCACTCATCTCCTTTGAGCTGGGATTTCATGCAGAATACACGACTTCCCGCAATATTCTGGACGATTTGGCAGCGCTGGCGCACCTGTATCAAGCACCGGTGTACACGCACAATTCCGAGACTGCCGGAGAAGTCGCTTCGTGCATGGAAAAGCACGGCATGACGCCGACACAGTATTTGGATTCGCTGCATCTGTTTGATTTTGGCGGCGGCGGCTATCACTGCGTCCACTTCACACCGGAGGACATTGCAATTTTCAAAAAGCGCAGCATGTCCGTCATCACCAATCCAGCTTCCAATTTGAAGCTGGCGAGCGGCATTGCACCGATTCAGGATATTTTACAGGCGGGCGTCAATCTGGCAATCGGAACCGATGGTCCGGCGAGCAACAACTGCCTCGACATGTTCCGTGAGATGTTCCTGACCACCGCTCTTGCCAAGGTTCACGAAAACGATGCGTCTGCTGTTGATGCCAACGCGGTGCTGTACGCGGCAACCGTCGGCGGCGCAAAGGCAATGCGCCTGACCGATTGTGAGACTTTGACCGCCGGTTCGCAGGCGGATTTGATTGTCATTGATCTCAATCAGCCGAACATGCAGCCTGTCAACAACATCAGCAAAAATCTGGTGTACAGCGGCAGCAAGCAGAATGTACAGCTGACCATGATTGCCGGCAAAATTCTGTACGAAAACGGCACCTTTGACGTTGGAACCGATGTGCAGGAAATTTACCATACCTGTTCTGAGATTACACAAAAGCTCAAAACCAAGTAAGTATCACGCAAAAAAAGCTGTTGCAGGTTTCATCCTTGCAACAGCTTTTTTATTGTACGCTCTCGTTTAGTTTTTGCTTTCGCTCGCGCCAGTCCGGCAGATAGCGTTCCACATACGCCCAAAACCGTTCGTTGTGGCTTGCTTCGAGCAGATGGCACAGCTCGTGCACCACGACATATTCGACACACGGCAGCGGCTTTTCCGCCAGCGCCAAACTCAGCCAAATGCGGTGCGCCGCATAATTGCACGTTCCCCACCTGGTTCGCATACGCTTAATATGCCATTCTCTCACTTCTACGCCAATAATATCCGCCCATCTGGTCAGCAGGTGTTCCGCTTGTTCGTGTAACTGTGTCCGCTGCCACACTTCCACCCATGCTTTACGCTGTTCCGGCGTGCTGTCTTTCGGCGCAGACAAGAGCAGTACATCACCGGTGCGCTGCACGCTTCCGCGCCTGCCCGTCTCCTGCACGAGCAGGTGCAGCGGCACGCCAAAATGATACATGCATTCGCCGCTTTGATACTGATGCTGCGGATATTCCATGCGGATTTTTTCCTGTTGGACATGAATCCAGCTCTCATGTTCCTGCACAAAGCGGTCAATCACCCGATTGGACGTTCGCGTCGGAACCGACAGACGAACCGTCCCCTCCGGCGGGCGAACGGTCAGATTCATCGACCGAATGCGCTTGCGCACAATTTGAACGGAAATTCCTGCTATGATTCGTTCTCTCATCGCTTCAAGGTCCTCAAATACTGTTTGTGTTGGTCGGTGACGCGGCGGCTCTCTATGGCCTTTTGAATGGTCTTGTTATGAACCCATAGATTTAACCGATCGGTTTGCAAATACCCAATTGTGCTGTCCCACTGCTTGGCGAGTGCCGTGGCAAAATACCACGCCTGCATCATCTGCACATAGTATTCCTCCGACTGCACCTGTGCCGCCCACAGCAGATATTCCGGCTCAAACGCATCGTCCAGATAAAAGGACAGGAGCATATTAAGTCCAAACCGAATGGTATATATCCGTTCAGACGAAAGCCACGTTCGAATCTCCCGCAAAAATTCCGGCAGATGCTTTTTGACGCACTTGGGGCGCAGACTGTCGCAGGTTGCCCAATTGTCGATGTACGGCAAAAACGCGTGTAATTCTGCCAAAAGCGTCGGATAGTCTGTGATTTGCTCCAGCAAAAACGCATGTAAATTGTTTTCTTCATAATAGGTATGCGGCAGCGCGTGCAAAAATGCCTGCGCCTCCGGCTGTCCTGCACACCGCTTTGCCATGCTGCGCAAAATCGGCGTCCGCACACCAATGATACGATTCGAATCTATGGTCGGAATCAGCTTTTTGTGAAAGTCTTTGTATGCTTGATCGCGCAGAGCAAACAATTGCCGTTGAATTTCCGTCATGCTTCGCCCTCCGTGTGCTGTCCGCGCGGAGGTGCTCCCGTGCCATCCCGCCGCTTAAGCGTCATCGCCATGGCGATGGCGGCAAGCGGAATCGCCGCGATACAGCCAATCGCCGCAATGCCCGTATACAGCAGCACCTGAAACAGCGCTTTGGAATTGAGAATATAGCCAAACGAATATCCCCAATAGCAAATAATGTTAAACAGCAGCAACGATTCTCCGACGCAGGCAAAAAACAGGGTGTTCATGGTGGTCGCCAGAATTTCCCGTCCGATTTTGAGACCGGAGCCGAACAGCTGCGACGGCAGCAGCGACGGATTGTTCTCGTGCACTTCATAGACGGCGGAGGTCACCGCAACCGCCGCGTCCTTGATGGCGCCGAGCAGGCTGAGCAAAATCACCGCGATTTCCACCTGCAGCATGGACAAGCCGACGTTGCCATCCAAAAACAGACCGTCATCCAGATTGATTTTCACCTCGCTGTATCCGCCTGCATGCCCCTTGCAGCACAAAATCATGCCGATGAGAAACAGGATGATTTCCACCGCCAGAATCACAGCAAAAGCGACTTTCGTTTTGAGATTGTATCCGTTTTGATAGAACAAAATCAAAACCGTCAGCAGCATGCCTGCAATGGCGCTGACCGGCAGCGGCGAAATGCCCAGCGTAATCGCATACAGCACGGCTGCCAAAATGCCGACATTCATCAAAATGGTCAAAAACGCCTGCAAACCGCGATCTCTGCCAACCGCCAGCATCAGCACCAACAATATAACAGCCAAAATCTTAACCATGTGCCGCCTCCTGTCTCTTTACCCACACGCGCAAAACCAGCTGCGTAATCGGAACTGCAAGTACCAAGCCGATAGAACCGGCCAAAAAGCGCACCATCTCAAAGGACAGCACATATTCCCACACGAACGACATTGTCATGGCATTGCGCAGCATGAGCAGCATGCCCGGCAGACCGCCGCAAATATAGGTAAAGAACAACACGTTGACCATCGTGCCCATGATGTCATCCGACACTGTGCGCACGGACTTTCTGAGCTGGTCATATGCGATGTGCGGATTTTGTTCCAGCAGTTCATCCGCTGTGGAAATCAGAGAAATAGCCACATCCATCACGGCGCCCAGTCCGCCAACCATTGTCTCACAGAAAAACAGAGCGCTAAGGTCATCCGGTACGACGGCATACTCCAGCATCTGATATTGCAGCGCCGGCGTCACCGCGCGCACCAACAAGTAAATACCCGCCGTGACTGCAATAGAAAGCAGCGTAACAACAATTGCCAACAGAGAACGCCGGTTGACGCCGTTGCCAATGAGCAGCGACAGCACGGTGAACAGGAAAATCATGCAGGCGGTCAGCGCCATAATGTTCCATCCCGTCAGATAGCAGTGCAGCGCAAAGAGCAGCAGCACAAGATTGATGCACACGGACAAAAACGAAAAAAATCCCGCACGATCCGCCACGGCGATCAAGCCAATCAGCAGCACAGCCACAAGCAAATACACCAATGTATCTCGCTTTTGTTCGAGAATTTTGCCCGTCGTGCCGTCGCGTGCCAAATCGACAAGCAGCTGGTCACCGACTGCATACGCTTCGTCCCGCACATTGGAATCGGTATATTGATTGGAAAGCGTCGCGGTTTTCCCCTTATACTCGCCGTTTAAAATGTTCGCCGTGATTGTCTGGACATAATAATTTTCTTTATCCGACAGCACGCCGGTCTGCGTTTCCGTGTGCTTCGTGCTGATATCCGTGATTTTCACTACGGTCATATCTCGGTACAGCCCCGCATCATGATTGACCAAGACATAGCCGATCACAGCAGCGACAATGAGTATCAGCAGCAAAATCTTTTTATTTCCCTTGCACGGATGGGAATGATGCAATTGAAAAATACGACATCCCTCCTTTGTGTTCTATCATACGGTGCAATGTTTTGGTTGTCAAGCCGTATCATTGTTCCGGCATCTCCGCATACTATTGCCGGAGGTGAGCACATGTCCAAAAACAACGCATATTTTTCCGTCACACCGCTCGGTGTCAGCTACGACGCCAAACGGCTCCGGCAGGCGTTTCATCGCTCGTGCGACGGCGTGCTGTCTGTGGAAACAGACAGCGGCGGCAATCTGGTCTCTGTCGAATTTGACGACAAATCCGTCACGCCGCAAATGCTGCGCGACTGCCTGACCAGCTTGGGATACACGGTTGACCGCGCCCGCATGGAATACAACCTCTGATTGCAAAAAATCCTCTGTCTCCTGTCGTACATGGGAAACAGAGGATTCTTTTTATAAACTCTTAATAATCGTACCGCCGCCGACAACGACATCTCCGTCATACCAGACGGTTGCCTGTCCCGGCGAAATTGCGCGCTGCGGCTCGTCAAATTCAATGACGGTTCCGTTTTCATCCGGAAACAGCGTCGCGGGCTGCGCCTTCTGTCCATAGCGAATTTTTGCCTGCACGCGCATCGGCGCCGTCAGCGCCTGCACCGCAATCCAATTGCAGTCACCTGCCAGCAGGCGCTTGGCAAACAGCCGTTCCGATGTGCCGATGGTCACGGTATTGTGCTGTGCGTCTTTGCTGCACACATAGTGCGGTTCCGGAAATGCAAAGCCCAGACCCTTGCGCTGTCCGACCGTATAATGCACCAGACCGCGATGCTGTCCGATGACACGGCCTTCGGTGTCGAGAAAATCGCCCGGCTTCGGTGCCTGTCCCGTGGTGCGCTCAATAAAGCCGGCATAATCGCCGTCCGGTACAAAGCAGATGTCCTGACTGTCCGGCTTTCGCGCATTGGTCAGCATGGCTTTTTCCGCCAGACGGCGCGTCTCCGGTTTGGTCAGTCCGCCGAGCGGAAATTTCACGCGCGCGAGCTGCTCCTGCGTCATGGAATACAGAAAATACGTCTGATCCTTGTGGTCATCCGCCGCAGTCTTGAGCAAAATCCGCTGTGCGGCATCATCATACTCAATGCGGGCATAGTGACCGGTCGCAATGCGCCAGCAGCCGACATCACCGGCACGGCGCAGCAGCGCATCAAACTTGACGTATTTGTTGCAGTCAATGCACGGATTCGGCGTCAAGCCGCACTGATAGCCGGAAATAAACCGGTCAATGACCTCTTTATGAAAAATATTGCCCATATTAAAGACATAATGATCAATGCCCAGACGCGCGCACACGCTGCGTGCGTCCGCGATGTCATCGGCAGAGCAGCACGAACGCGTCTTTTTGCCGATATCGCCCTGATCATACAGCGCCATCGTCACGCCCGCCACGTCATAGCCCTGCTCCAGCAGCAGCACCGCACTCGCCGAGCTGTCCACGCCGCCGCTCATGGCTGCGAGAATCTTTTCCTTCATAGCATGGTCCTCTCCTCAAAAAGAACGGCTCCACTTCCCTGAGAAAGCAGAGCCGATGGTATTTCCAAAAAAATTAGCCGCCCAGACGGATCATCTCGTCAATGCAGTGCTTGGCTGCCAGACGGGTCTCCTCGTCCATGGTGATCTCCTCGCCTGCGGTGCCCTGCAGTACGTTGAGGACATCTACCAGCGTAGTAGACTTCATGTTCGGGCAAATCAGCTGCTTGCTCAGCGGATAGAACTTCTTATCCGGGCACTCATACTGCAGATGCTCCGCAATGCTGATTTCGGTGCCGATGATGAACTCCTTGGCATCGGACTTCTTTGCGTAGTTCATGATGCCCGTGGTGGAGCCAACGTAGTCTGCCTGAGAAGCGACAGCCGGTACACACTCCGGATGAACCAGAAGCAGTGCGTCCGGATGTGCTGCGCGCGCCTCGTCAACCGCTTTCTTCGGAACAGCGGCATGAATCGGGCAGCCGCCCTGCAGCAGCTTGATGTCCTTGTCCGGACACTGTTCTGCCACGAACTGACCCAAATTGCAGTCCGGAATAAACAGAATCTTGTCGGTATCCAGATTGTTTACAATCTGTACTGCGGAGGAAGAGGTGCAGCATACATCACAAATCGTCTTGAGCTCTGCGGTGGTGTTGATGTACGCAACAACGGTATAATCCGGATTTGCCTTCTTCCAAGCGCCGATCAGATCCTTGTCCATCTGCTCAGCCATCGGACATCCAGCCACCGGATTTGCCAGATAAACCTTCTTCTCCGGAGAGAGAATCTTGCAGGTCTCTGCCATAAACCGAACGCCGCACATGATCACCGTCTTCTGCGGTGCGCTCATGGCTTGTACGCTCAGACCGTAGGAATCGCCGACAAAGTCAGCAACTTCCGAAATCTCCCTTGCTACATAGCTGTGTGCCAAAATACATACGTCCTGCTCTTTTTTCAAGCGCAGAATTTCATCCTGAATCTCACGAATCATACGTCATTTCTCCTGATAGGGTGTCGGTAGTGGAAATGGAAAATGCACGGCATTTCCCAGTGTTTTTATATGTTTATCGTTTTTGAGAATATCATGTTTTACACAATCTGTCAAGCACCGAGCCAAAATTGCCTGAAAATCAGCAAAAACAATAGTTTTGCTCCGGCATTTTGTCAAGTTGTTTTACGCTTTGATTGCCCAGCGCATTTTGGTTGAGTGTGCGCGCGGATTTTGATAGCACTCCTGCGCGGACGGGCGAACCACATCGCGCGCCGCCTCGCGGTACACGCCGTCGCGCACGCCCTGTTTGAACGCCTTTTTGACCAGCCGATCCTCGCCGGAATGGAAGGTCAGAATCGCCACGCGCCCACCCGGCTTGAGCACGGTCGGCAGCTTTTCCAAAAACGCATACAGCACCTCAAATTCGCTGTTGACATCAATGCGCAGCGCCTGAAAGCAGCGCTGACACGATTTTTTCACCATGTCCTTCTGCTCGCTTTTGGGCAGGAACGACAGCGCGCGGGCAATGGCATCATACAGCTGTCGGGTTGTGTCAATGGTCTCGCCGCGGGCAAACGTCCGCATAATTTCCGAGGCAATGCACTGTGCATACGGTTCATCGGAATTTTCGACCAGCAGCCCCACCAGCTCATCCTCATCCAGCTCGCGCAGCCGCTGCGCGGCAGACGTGCCGGATGTCGGGTCTAGGCGCAAATCCAGCGGGCCGTCCTGCTTAAATGTAAAGCCGCGTTCCGGATTGTCAATCTGCATCGAGGAGACGCCGAGATCTGCCAGAACAAAATCAAATTTTTCGTCTGCGACCTTGTCAATTTCCGAAAAATTCATGCGGCGAATGGTCAGAATATCCTCGCCAAAGCCCAGCTCTGCCAGACGTTTTTTTGTCTTTTCCGATTCAATCGGGTCTACATCCGTCGCGTACATGTGTCCCTGTCCGTGCAGGCACTCCAGCATGCGGCGCGTGTGTCCGCCATATCCCAATGTGGCATCATAGCCGACCTGTCCCGGCTGAATCTGCAAAAAATCCAGAATTTCCTGCACCATAATAGAAATGTGCATACCGGCAGGCGTCTTGCCCTGTCCGATAATCTTTTTGACATCATCCTGATATTTTTCCGGATTCAGTTCCTTATATTTTTCGCTGAATTTTCGCGGATGGGTGCCTTTATATCGTTTGCGGCGTTTATGCTGCTGTTGTTCTTCCATAATCATTCGTTCTTTCTTCTTAGATACTTTTTCTTTATCGTATCATGCAGAGCATCGTTTGTCAAAGGATTCCTAACAGAAAACACCCGCCTGCGTTTGAAGGCAAGCGAGTGTTTTTCTCATCTGTTTGATTATCGCGTCAGTTTTTTCGCCCAGTGTCCATAGTTTACCATGATAAACGCCGGAACCGCCTTAAACAGCTGATCCAAATTCAGGCACCACACCACAACAACCGGCGATGCCTTGACGTAAAACGCCATAAAGAACGACAGCGGAATGACAATGCACCAAATGCTCACCAAGTCCAAAATCATCGCGTACTTGGTCGCACCGCCGCCCTTGATGATGCCGGAATTGACCGGCATCTGATAGCACATGCCGACCATGACAATGCACAGAATGTGCAGGAATGTGCGTGCCAGCTCGCGGCTTTCGTCCGAGAAGCTGTACAGCGCCAGCACCGGCTCGGTCAGAGCATACAAAATCAAACCGCAGCAAATGCCCATTATCAGGAACATAACCTGAAAGGTCTTGGCGTACTGCTTGACTACCTTCATATCGCCTTCGCCAATCGCCTTGCCGATAAATACGTTGGTCGTCGACGCCGCGCCTACTGCGACTGTCTTGACAATTAAGTACAAATTCGACGCCATGCTGTTCGCCGCAATCGCACTGGAGGTCAGATGCCCCAGAATCGCGGTCTGCATGGCCGTATTGACGCCCCACATCGCCGAGATAAACAAAATCGGCAGGCTGACGCGATAATAGTCGCGCATAATCGAGCGGTCTACATGCAGGAAATCCCGCAGCTTTAAGCCGAGATTTCGTTCCTTCTTGGCAACGTAGCACAAAATAATGATGCATTCTACGATGCGCGCAACCAACGTGCCGATTGCAGCGCCCTGCACGCCCAGCCGCGGCAGACCGAACCGTCCGTAAATCAAGCACCAGTTGATGCAAAAATTGATGCACAGCGTGCTCAATGACAGGTAAAACGCAATCTTGACCACTTCCGTACTTCTCAGCACCGCGAGCAAAATTGTTGTCACGCAGAAAAACGGATAGGTAAACCGCACAATGTTCAAGTACTTGACGCCCTCGGCGATAATCTCCGCGTCATTGGTAAACAGGCCGACTGCCTGCTCCGGAAACAGCGACACGATGACAAACAGCGCGAGCATGAGCACGAGTGCCGTGCGCATGGCAATGCTTGCGACCTTGCGAATGGTCTCCGTGTCTTTTTTGCCCCAGTACTGTGATGCCAGAATAACCAGACCGTCACCGATGCCGATGAGCAAGTTTTGATAAATAAACTGAATCTGGTTGACCGCTGTGACGCCGGACAGCGCGCTTTCCGCATAGCTTCCGAGCATCAGATTGTCCGTCAGATTGACACTCAGCGAAATGACATTCTGCAGGACAATCGGAAGGCACAGAATCAAAAACATGCGGTAGAACTTTTTGTCTTTCAACAGCATTTTTGCAAACTCCTTCTTTCACTTTTTCCACCTGTTATACTGTACACGATTTGATGCAAAATGAAAAGAGCGAATGGAAAATTAAGCAGGAATATGCAATAAGTCCATCGTTTTTATAAATCCGACCGCAATTTTGTTACAGTAAGGTGTAATCGAGCATGACGCGGCGCACGCGGCTGCCGTCCGTCGCGCCGTCCGGCAAAAGCGCAATCGCCACCTGTATCAGCTGTGCGTCCGGCTCGTCCGCCTTGCGCAGCATGGCATAATCTCCCTCAAACGAAACAACGATGTAGTCCACCGGATCTGCAAATCCCATGATTTTTCTCTCCTTTGCCGTAAAAAAATTTTCCTTTATTTTATCACATTTTTCGCCTGCCGCCTATCCCGAATCTTGCTTTCATATGCCAAATCTCGCATTTTTTTGACATTTTCAGAATTATGGTCAATTTTACTATTGATTTTTCGCGCGAAATCTGGTTATCTAATATGGTAATACTTAATCTTTCGCAGATTGTGAGGTAAATAACATGAGTGCAAAGGAAATGAAGCCGATTAAGGAAGGCAAGGTTCGTGAGATTTACGACAACGGAGACAGCCTGATTATGGTGGCAACCGACCGTATCAGCTGCTTTGATGTCATCCTCAAGAACACCATCGAGAAGAAGGGCACCGTTCTGACGCAGATGTCCAAGTTCTGGTTCGATCTGACCAAGGACATCATCCCGAACCACATGATTTCTGTAGACGTCAAGGACATGCCGGAATACTTCCAGCAGCCGAAGTTTGACGGCAACAGCATGCTGTGCAAGAAGCTGAACATGCTGCCGATCGAGTGCATCGTCCGCGGCTACATCACCGGTTCCGGCTGGGCAAGCTACCAGAAGGACGGCACCGTATGCGGCATCAAGCTGCCGGAAGGCCTGCAGGAGTCCGACAAGCTGCCGGAGCCGATCTACACCCCGTCCACCAAGGCTGAAATCGGCGATCACGACGAAAACATTTCCTACGAGCAGAGCATCGATCATCTGGAGAAGTGCTTCCCGGGCAAGGGCGCAGAGTACGCACAGAAGCTGCGCGACTACACCATCGCTCTGTACAAGAAGTGCGCTGACTACGCACTGAGCCGCGGTATCATCATCGCCGACACCAAGTTTGAGTTCGGTCTCGATGAAAACGGCAACATCGTTCTGGGTGATGAGATGCTGACACCGGATTCCTCCCGTTTCTGGCCGGCAGACGGCTATGAGCCGGGTCACGGTCAGCCGTCCTTCGACAAACAGTTCGCACGCGACTGGCTCAAGGCAAACGAGCATGACTGGGAGCTGCCGACGGACATCACCGAAAAGACCATTGCCAAGTATCTGCAGGCATATGAACTGCTGACCGGCAAGAAGCTGTAATCTCTGTTATTTGCTGCATAAAGAAATAGCAAGACGGCATACATCGCGTTGGATGTATGCCGTCTTTTTATGTACAATGAAAACAAAACAAGCCTGCTCAGCGTGCGATCGCCTCGCAGATTTGCCGCATCGCCTCTCCCGCTTCCAGAATGTCATAGAGCGGGTAGTTGTGGTTCAGGCCGTTTCCAACATGCAGCGTGGTCTCCGCTCCCGCCTCCTGCAGCAGCTCGGAAAACTTGACGACATCCGGATACAGCAGCTCGCGTGTGCCGGTGAACAGCGTGACATCGCGGAAGTACGAAAGCTCTCCAAACATCGGGCTGATGCGGTAGTCCTTCGCGTTGGTATACGGTCCTGCCCATGCTTTCCCCATTCTCCGCAAGCCCTTCGGAGACAGCGTTGGGTCATGCTTGGCATAGCGCTTGATGTCCGGATTGGACAGCGTGGCATCCAGCCACGGGCAAATGAGAATCAAATGCTCCGGCTGTTCCCAGCCCCACACGCCGAGATACTCGCAAAATCCGGCGGCAAGTCCGCCGCCCGCGGAATCTCCCAAAATCGTCAGCGGCAAATCCGTGTACCCGCGAATGTCCGGATACAGGTGTTCCAGCACCAGATATGTTTCGCTGAACCGATGATTGGGCGCCAACGGATAAATCGGTGCCAGCACGACAGAATCCGACTGCTGCGCCAGCCGGTCGCAAAAGCGCAGCTGATTTTTGGAAATCTGGCTCACATATGCGCCGCCGTGCAGATACAGGACAATATGCTTTTTTTCGCTCTCCGGCACAAACGCCAGCAGCTTGATGTTTCGATAATGAAAGACAATCATCGTACTTTCAAACGACACGTCTTTCGGCAGTTCATACCACTTGTCTTCTGATTTTGCCCGCCGCTGCATGTATTTCTGCGCATTTTGCGCTGTCTCGAACACCCGCGTCGAGTTTTTGGACTGCAGCCGCAGCTCTGTCAGTGACGCGCCGATGGATCTGTGATAGACATGGACGGACACAAAGGCAAAGCCTGCGGCAAACACAGTAAGAGAGACAACGACAATCAGCAAAAGAGTTTTTATTCGTTTCAATTTTTGCTCCTCTTAGGGTTTCTTCCTCTCTCATTGTACCCGATTGACCGGATAATAGCAAGCGCCGCTGCAGCCGTCCGGAAACAGCTGCTTTTTCATCTGCGCTTGGAAATCCGTCTCGGATGCGCTCGCCTCCACAATATCCAGCGCCGCGCGGAACGCGCGAATGTCGCGCACGGTTTCTTCCAAAAAATTTCCGCGGCTCACGAGCTTCCCATATGCAATGCCCGCCTGCTTCATGCGCCACAGCGCGCACAGCCCGCATCCGGATTGCCCGACACGTGCCCGCACAGGCTCGTCACACGGTTTTTCTTGGGAATATATGGAATCGTATGCTCCGCCCAGTTTATACGGTATCAGGCAAGCGTGAGGCAGCTCATCGCAATGCAGCGAACTGCAAAACGCCCCGTGAAAATGACACATCTCATTGAGCACAAACGCTTCATACTCCAGTTCCGGTTGTGCCGCCGTGCAGGCGTGCATATCCGCCAGTGTGGTCTTGCGATGAAAAATGATGCGCTGCGCGCCCAGCTGTTTGCACTGCGCGATGGTCAGGCGATTGACTTCGGACAGCTCTCCGCTGATGTGCAGCTGTATGTGCCGGTCTATGCCCTGTGCATGCAAATACACCAGCAGCGCCATATCCGCGACGATGAACGATGAAAACCCATCCTGCATACACTGCTCGATATACGCCGCCAAAATCGGGTACTGCTCCGGCATGTAATACAGCGAATTGAGCGTAATCGTCACCGGCACGCCGTAGACCTCTTTCATGCTGCCCAAAATCTGCAGCTCGCTGCGCGCACCGATTTGCACCGGATAGTACAGCACCTCCCGCCGGTTGAGCGGCAGAAAAATCCCGTATTTCTCCATCCAGTCCGCCGGAACATACCCGCAGAACAGCTCTTGCGCACCCGCTTCGACACAGGGAATGTATGCATCTGCCGAGCCGATTCCCGCTGTAATTTTCATAGCTTTTCCTCCTCAAAGCAGGTTGATGACAAGACGGCGCGGCTTTTGGCTGAGAAAGGCATCCAGATACGCCCCGTCTGTCAGGATACGCAAATCTGCGCCGAACAGGCTGTTGTACCGTCCAATCATGTGCAGATGGTCGGGATACAAAAACACCCGTTCGCGGCAGTACTGCGGGCAATCGTCCTCCACCGTCTGGCGCCCGCGGCTGCCGTTGTGACACACCGCATACAGCGTACAATGTCCCGCTGTGTTCGTCTGGTAAAACGGCGCATAGACATCAGCATTCGGTGTCAAATCCGGCACATATCCGCACGCTTCAAACGAAATGGTTTCGACGCCATAGGTGCGCCGCAGCCAAGCCCGATAAAAGCCCGCCTGCACTGCTGTCTGCCGCAACTGATCTCGATGCGCAGCCATGCCGGTTTTATACGCAAGGCGGGCATCTTTTCGGCGTTTGTTGAGCAGCGTTCCGCACACCGGCGTATGCCCCGCCCGCTTGACCAATTCCATCATGCCCCAGTCGTTGCAGACAAGTTCCATGTTCTGTTCCGGCAGATGCCGCAGCCAATCCTGTGCGCGCGGCACATCGTGCTCCCGCAGCATAGACGTCACCAATACCGGCTGCAAGTTCTCGCGCCGCGCCTTGTGCACAAGCCTGCACAGCGCTTGCGGCTCCGGAAACAGGCGCGGACAGTACGCGCTGCCGACATACACATACCGCACCGACATGCGTGAAATCGGATGTTTGCCCAATCCGTGCAGCGCCCAATACCATGCAAAAAACTCCGAGTCCGGCAATGCGATATATTTTTCCCACAGCTCCGGTCGATCCAGCGCAACCGCCAGCGGCGGCAGCTTGGGTATGCAGGCGCGCCAAGCGGCATCCGGCTGCATACCGGAAAACCAGTCGTGCCGCTGCGCGTCCCAATGCGGCGCAAATATATCATCCATCTGTGCCGGATAGCCCGCCCATGTCTGCGCCAAAGTGCCGGCGTCCTCCTCCAGCTTGAGCGAAATATATTGGCTGTACTCCGCCATCAGCTGCGTCACAGCCGCTTTGTAATCCAGCTGATTGGTTTCGACACGATAGACCACAAAAAATTCCGTCTCCTGCTGCATTTCGCAGAAAACATCGCGCAAAACGACCTCACGATAGGCACTGTCCTTCCGGCAATAAAACTGCAGCCGAATGGCATCCCAGCTTTTGTGAAACGACTTCGGCACACGGAACGGAAATCCAATGCGCGACACATCCAAGATGCTAATTTCCTGTATGCTGTTTCCTTCTGCCAGCAGCTGCCCACTCAAGATGGAAAACGGAATCATTTGCCACACTCCTTCGGTTTGAATTGATTCTATTATACGGTTTTTGTACGCAAACGGCAAGAAAAAAGCCCAAGAGTGCAATCTCTTGGGCTTTCCATATTATCGCAAGCCGGTTTTCTCCAGCACCTGTGAGACGCTGCTGACCGGAACAATCGTCAGCTGGCGCTTGACTTCCTCCGCGACATCCTCCAAGTCTTCCTCGTTGTCCTTGGGAATCATCACCGTGCGAATGCCCGCGCGAACCGCCGCCATCAGCTTTTCCGGCAGACCGCCAATCGGCATGACGCCGCCGCGCAGCGAAACCTCGCCGGTCATGGCAACCGTCGGCTCTACCGCCTTCCCCGTCACAAGCGAGGCGAGTGCCGTTGTCAGCGTAATACCTGCGGACGGGCCGTCCTTCGGCACCGCGCCGTCCGGCACATGAACATGCAAATCATACTCCTTGAACATATCCGCCTTGTCCGGATACATGCTCTTGACCAGACTGATGGCAACCTGTACCGATTCCTTCATCACATCGCCGAGCTGGCCGGTAATATGAATTTTTCCCTCGCCCTTGGTGAACATGGTTTCCAAAAACAGAATGTCGCCGCCCGCCTGTGTCCACGCCAAGCCCGTGACAACGCCCGGCACACCGGTTTTCATCGCCGTGTCATGCCGCATCGGCTTGCGGTCGAGCATTTCTTTGAGCTGCCGTGTGCCGACCGTGACGGCTGTGTTTTCTCCCTTGACCAGTTTGACCGCGGCGCTGCGGCACAGCGTATCTATGCGCTTTTTGAGTCCGCGCACGCCGGATTCCATCGTGTAATCCGAGATAATTTTGCGAAGCGCGCCATCGGAGATATGGAGCTGCTGCGGCGCAATGCCCGCGCTCTCCATCGCCCGCGGCAGCAGATGTTTTTTGGCAATCTGCAGCTTTTCCGATGCCGTATAGCCCTGAAACTGAATGACCTCCATGCGGTTGAGCAGCGGCTCCGGAATCGTATCCAGCGAATTTGCCGTGCAGATAAACAGCACATCGGACAGGTCATACGGCACGTTCATGTAGTGGTCAGTGAACGTGCTGTTCTGCTCTGGATCCAGCACCTCCAGCAGCGCACTGGACGGGTCGCCGTTGTAATCCTTGCCCAGCTTATCTACCTCGTCCAGCACTACAACCGGATTGGATGCGCCGCTGCGCCGAATGCCGTCCATGATTCTGCCCGGCATCGCGCCGACATAGGTGCGTCTGTGTCCGCGAATTTCCGCTTCATCGCGCACGCCGCCGAGACTGACACGCGCATACGGACGCTTAAGCGCTCTGGCAATGCTCTGGCCAATGCTGGTCTTGCCCGTGCCCGGCGCACCGACAAACAGCAAAATTGAGCCCGCCTGCTTTTGATTGAGCGCCATCACGGCAATTTGCTGAATGATGCGCTTTTTGGCTTTTTTCAGGCCGTAATGGTCTTCATCGAGGATTTCTTCCGCCCGATCCAGCGCGATGCGTTCAAACGGCGCCTTTTTCCACGCCAAGCCCGTGACAAAGTCCAAATAATCATACAGCAAGCCGTATTCATGACCGTTTTGGCCCTCCTGCTTCATGCGGTTGAGAACTTTTCGCGCCTCTTTTTCCGCGATGTCGTTCATGCCGGACTGCGCAATGGCCTGTTCGAACTTCCGGATATCCGAAACGTTTTCCGGATGCATGTCATCCAGCTGTTTTTGCAAAAATTCAATCTGCCGTTTGATGGCTTCTTCGCGGTAAACCATTTCGTTGGACTTTGAGACCGCCTGCTGGGCTTCGCCGCTGACGCGGTTGACCTCAATCATCTCATACATGGCTTTTTCCATCAGTTCCATGCGCTGAGACAGCACATCGGTCTCCAGCATCTGATATTTCTCCTCGCTGGAGATATTGAGCTGACTGGACAGCGCCGTCACCATCTCTGGAAGCGAATGCCAATTCAGAATGTACTGCCGCGCAATCACGCCCCACTGGAACTGATTGCTGAATTTCAACATTGCACCGCGGACGCGCTTAAACCGCTCCTCGACCTCCGCCGGCGTCAAATCCTGAATTTCGGTGCATTCGACAAATTGTACGAGGTTGGCTTCCAAGTCCGCCTGGCTCAGACGCACACGCGCCAGCGCGCGAACATTGACGGTTCCATCCTCGTCGACCGACTCCACCACGCCCGTGACCGCAATCGGATAAATGTCCTCCGGCTTGATGTCCGGACGCTGCTTGTGCTGCTTGAGCATCAGAAAAATAACGCTTGCGCCCTGCTCCGCCTGCTTTCCCGCAAGCTCCTCATAATATTCTTTTTTTAAGTACAGACTGGCTCCCGGCAGGAGTGCCAAATCATATACAGGAATGACTAGCATACTAGATGCCTCCCTTTCCGTCCGCCGATTTTAGCACTCAATTGTACCGAGTGCTAATGCTTCGTGAAAAAAAATGCCTTCTGCGCAGACGCATCCGGCACACTTGCAAACAATGATTTTGTATTTATTATAGTAGTTTCTGCCTGCATGTCAAGGGCTGACACAATTTATTTACATTTTGCGTTTGTGTGCTACAATAGAGATACCGATTGTATGCCAGATAGGAGTTTTGTCTATGGAGAACAAGCAAAAAATCAATTATCAAAAGCAGCTGGATCGCATCATCAGCAAGCTGACTGATCGGCCGCGTCTCGCCCTGCACAGCTGCTGCGGCCCGTGCAGCAGCTATGTCATGGAATATCTGTCCAAATATTTTGACATCACGCTGTTTTATTACAATCCCAACATCTATCCTGAGGAAGAATACCAGCACAGATTATCTGAACAGCTGCGGCTGTGCGAAATTTTCGGCATTCCGACCGTCCCGTGTGACTACGATCCGGAGCGGTACGAAGCCTATGTGCGCGGCTTGGAGCAGGAACCGGAGGGCGGCGCGCGCTGCACCAAATGCTTTGAACTGCGCTTGGATTACACCGCCGCCAAGGCGAAAGCACTTGGCTTTTCGCTCCTGACAACCACGCTGACCATCAGCCCGCACAAAAATGCCCCGCTCATCAACACCATCGGCGAAAATATCGCAAAAAAACACGACATGACTTGGCTTCCGGGTGATTTTAAGAAAAAAGAGGGCTATAAGCGCTCGATTGCGCTGTGCAAGCAGTACGACGTGTATCGGCAAAATTACTGCGGCTGCAAGTATTCCATCTGGGAGGAGGAATAGCCTTTTGCGGCTATCCTCTCATCTCCCGTTCGATCCACGTCATGATGACATCCACCACATAGTCCTGCTGCTCCGGCGTGAGCGCGGTGCCGGCCGGAATGTGATGCCATTTCCACAGGCAGCCGCGGCAGCAGGTCGCCGTGGCATGCTGGGCGAGAAACACCGGATGCCCGCGCATCGGCGTCTGTTTGCCGTCATTCGGGATGACGGCAGGCGCCAAACGCTGCCGCACAAAGTCATACGCATGGCGGCGCACCGTGTCCATACCCTTCGTCCAGACATATTCTCGGTCTTTGGGCTTGAGGTAAAAGCGGCTGCGGAAAGCAGAACGCGATAGCCGAAAAAACAAGTCGCTCAAATCGCGCTGTGCCATCAGATCAGGATGCCTTCCAGATGATCCATCTCGTGCTGTACAATCTCGGACACCCAGCCGCTGAACTGCTGTACGTGCTTATTCATGCGCTCGTCCTGATACTCCACCGTGATTTCTTTATAGCGCGTGCACGGACGCTCTCCCGGCAAAGACAGACAGCCTTCTGTCGTTTCATACTTGCCGGATTTTTTCAAAATAACCGGATTGAGCATGAGCAGATTGGTCATGCCCAGATTGACGATAATGATACGCTTGTTGACGCCGATCATATTCGCCGCCATGCCCGCACAATCGGTCTGATGTGCCTGCATGGTGTCGCGCAGATCCCGCATCACGGCTGTATCCGCCTGCGTTGCCGGCTCTGCCTTCTGCTGTAAAAATAAAATGTCCTTGTTGATTGGTTTAATCATGTGTGTTCTCTCCTGTTATCATTGCTGTGAGCGCTTGCTCAAAGTCTCGGTCCTCTTGTCGGGATCGTTTTTTATTTCCATGCAATCGTCCGCCGGATCGGCGGATTTTTTTCGCGGTGTGCCGCGCAAGCAGCAGCGCATCTATATTTTCCTGTGTGTATTCCAGACCGTCCTGCCGCAGCACCCGTGCGCCGCGCGCTAAGCACATCGCGGCAAGACCGTAATCCTGCGTAACCGCGATATCACCCGCATGCAGGCGATTGACCAGCGCAAAATCCACGCTGTCCGCTCCTTTGGATACGATGATGGTCTGTGCACCCGTGCGCCGAATTTGGTGCGAGGTGTCGCACAAAATGACGCACGGAATATGATGCGTGTTTGCCAAATGAACCGTCTCGTCTACGACAGGACAGCCATCCGCATCAATAAAAATTATCATGCCAGCGGTTCCAGCAGGCACACGGCATGAGCGGAAATGCCCTCGCCGGAGCCGGTAAAGCCCAAATGCTCCTCCGTCGTCGCCTTGATGCTGACGTTGCGCACATCGGTTTGCAGACAAGCCGCAATCTTTTCGCGCATTGCCGCGATATGCGGCGCCATTTTCGGCGCCTGCGCGATGACTGTCGCGTCCAGATTGCCCAGCTTCCAGCCGTTTTGCGTCAGCACTTCCTGCACCTTTTGCAGCAGAACCAAGCTGTCCGCATTCAAGAACGCATCGTCCTGATCCGGAAACAGGTGTCCGATGTCTCCGAGCGCTGCCGCGCCGAGCAGGGCGTCCATAATCGCATGCGTCAGCACATCCGCGTCGCTGTGTCCGAGCAGTCCTTTGGTATAGGGAATCTCTACGCCGCCGATGATGCACGCTCTGCCCTCTACCAGACGGTGTACGTCATAGCCGTGACCAATTCTCATTTTTGTCGTCTTCCTTTCAAAATCGCCTCGCCCTGTACTACATCTTCGGGCGTCGTGATTTTAATGTTTTCGTAGCTTCCTCTGGTGATGGTAATCGGCTGTCCCAGCGCCGTGACTGCACCGCAGTCATCGGTCAGGCTTTCGCCGGATTCCAGCGCCTTGGTCAGCGCCGCGCAAATCAAATCAATGTCAAAGCACTGCGGCGTCTGTACGGCAATCACGCTCTCTCTTGCGATATTTTTCACCATTTTGCCGTTTTGAATGACCTGAATGCTGTCCTTGCAGGCAACGCCCGGCGCGGCAGCCGAATCACGCATGGCAACCTCCACCGCTTCCGCGATGATTTCCTCCGTGATGAGCGGGCGCGCCGCATCGTGAATGGCAACATAGCCAATGTCTTTTTCACAGGCAAGAATGCCGTTGAGCACAGAGTGTTCGCGGGTCGGGCCGCCTTCCACAATCTTATGCAGCTTGCTGATGTTCCAATCCGCACACAGAGATGCATAATTTGCCTGATCCTGCTTGCGGCACACGAGAACGATGCCGTCAATCGCCGGACACGCCTCAAAGACCTGCAGGGTGCGGCACAAAATCGGCTGTCCATGCAGCTCCATCACCAATTTATTTCCGCCGCCCATTCTCTGCGAAGATCCGGCCGCCGGAATGATGGCATAGACCTGCTTTCCGCGCGTTTGCTGCTTGTCCTGTATCGTTTTCTTCCGTAAATTCAGCATGGGTTGATTCCTTTCCGCCGGCTCTCTCTATCTCCGCCGCAGCTTGCTCCACTGCGGCTCCAGCGTTTGTTCAATCTCTTCTCTTGTCGCGGAGACAGCCAGCATCAGTTCAGAATACAAAATTTTTTCCGCGCACGCCAGCACGCGCTGTTCACTCCCCGCCAGCGCCCGCCGTCTGCCGCGCATATGCAGGCAGATGACAACCTGCGCCACCTGTCGAATATCTCCCGACCGAATGCGCGCCATATTTTCCCGCTGCCGACAGTTCCATCTGGACGGCTGCGGCGGAAGGGTCCCGATGTTTCCCGCTAAAATTTCCTGTGCGGTCTGTTTGGAACAAATACGCCGCAGTCCAATGCGCGTTTCGCACGCAACCGGAATGAGCAATTCTGCATCATCTATCAGCAGATGCATGGCATAATATGGCTGCCGATTATCTCCGTTTTGTCGAATCGTAATGGATGTGATTGTCCCTGCACCGTGCAGGGGATGAAGAACCTGATCTCCAACACAGAACGTGTGTATCACCTCATTCATCCAATCTCATTCTTTGTAATGATAGCATATTTTCGCGCATCACGCAACAAATCCGCATGGCTTCCGAGCAGGCAAATCCCCACCGACAGCCCCGCCGGATTGCTGCCGGTCTGCCACAGCAGAACACCGCCAAACACGGCCAGTGCAAACGCCGCCAGCACCGAACTGCCGTATAAAATTCGGCATCCCACCCGCGCCGCCGTGGGCGGCAGCAGACCCAGCAGACTGCGCACGGCGATACCGCCGTCCAGCGGCACAATCGGCAGCAAATTGAACAGCGACAGCACCAAATTGGCACCTGCCTCTATCGGCTGCCGGAAATACGCAAACGCGACAGCTGCGAGCAAGCCGGTCACAGGACCCGCGAGCGCAACGACGCATTCCCGTCCGCCGGAAAGCGGCGTGCCCTGCATAATCACGGCACCTGCCGCGTGCAGCCGCACACATCGAATGCTTCCGCCCAAACACGCAATCGCCGCCGCATGTCCCAGCTCGTGCAGCATCGCCGCCAGCGCAAACACCGGCAGAATATTCTGGGTGTCCAGCAGACAAAAGACCGCCCAAAACACATAAAACGAGGGCGATACAAGCAGCCGTCCCTTCATCCGCCGGAAGAAAAAACGGCAGTCAGTCCGCCCCATTCGCGCTCTATCATCTGTCCGCCCAGCACAGCCGTCACACTGCCCGCGCGGCTCTCCGGCAGGAAGGACAGCGCGCCAGTCGCGCGCAGCCACTGCGCTGCCGCAAAAATCCCCAGACAGATTCCCATGCACAGCAGTGCGCTCCGAATTGTCTCATCCATTCGGTGTCCCTCCTTCCCTGTCATGATATGCGCACAGGCGCAAAAAAAGACCGTTCGCCGATGCAAACGGTCTTTCTTGTTATGCTTGCTGTTCAATCTGTACCAGACGCACCGCGCCGGTAATGCCTGCCTCGTTGCCCAGCGTCGCCTGTAAAATCGGCGTGCCGCGCAGCGGCGGGAATACTTTTGCATTGTACACGCGGCCAATCGGCTCGAGCAGAATATCTCCTGCCGCCGCCATGCCGCCGCCGAACAAAAATGCCTCCGGATTGACAATGCAGCCAATGCAGGCGAGCGCTGTGCCCAGTGCGTCCGCCGCACGGTCTATGCACTTCCGCGCCAAGGCATCACCTGCCGCGCAGCAGTCACAAACGTCTTTCGCAGACAGATTTTCGATGTCGCGCATGGCGGACGGCTCGTCTGTTTCACTAAGTAGCTGCTTTGCACAGTTCAGCACGCCGGTCGCAGAGCCTGCCAGCTCGACACAGTCCGCCTTTCCGCAATTGCAGCTGCGCACAGCATCCCGTACCACCGGCAGATGGCCAACTTCTCCGCCGCCGCCCTGAAAGCCGGAAACAATCTTGCCGTCCAGAATGATGCCGCCGCCGACACCGGTGCCCAGCGTCAGCAGAGCCACGCTCTGATAGTCTTTGCCTGCACCCTTCCATTGCTCGCCGAGTGCGGCAATGTTTGCATCGTTTTCGACATACACCGGCAGTCCGGTACGCTTGCCCAGTTCTTCGGACACGTTGACAACGTCCCAGCCAACATTGACACAGCCGTTGACGATGCTCTTTTTGAGCACAGGTCCCGGCACACCGATGCCGATGCCCGCGGTTCTCGCGTTGTCCAAATCAAATTCCTGCTGTGCCGCATACACGGCTGCGGCAATATCATCCAGCACATACATACCGCCATTCTCCTTGCGGGTCGGGATTTCCCATTTTTTCACCCAACCGGATTTTTGGCTGTACAGTCCCATTTTTATCGTTGTGCCGCCAACATCTACGCCAAAGTAATAGTCTCTCATTGCCGTATCTCCTTGCTCTCTGTGTTTTATCTATGCTTGCAGCGCAATCGTGCGGTAGACACGAAATGCACTGGGAAGCGCAATCTCTTGTTCCAGCTGCTGCGGCGTCACCCATGTAAACGTGCCACCGTCGCTCGTCTGTGCCTGCACGCCGGTCATATGCCATTCCAAGTGAGTGAACACGTGTTTTGCCTGCCTGAGCGGCTTTTGCTGGGTCAAGGCTATACCAAACGCCTGCTGTGCGTCCTCTCCCTCCAGCACATGGGGAAATTCCCACAGATTTGCCAGAAGTCCTTGCTTCGGACGCTTGCGCACGGCAATTCTGCCGTCTTTCCAAATGATATACACCACACGCCGCTCAATCGGACGCGCTTTTTTTGGCTTTTTGACCGGAAAATCAAGCTGTCTATGCGTCTTTTGCGCTTCGCACAAATCCGCGAGCGGACAGTGCGCACAGTCCGGTGCGCCGTTCGGCACACAGATCATCGCACCCAGTTCCATCAATGCCTGATTACAGTCTCCGGGACACGCGCACGGCATCGCCGGCTGCAATTCCTGCTCTGCCAGCTGCTTGACCTTTTGCGATGTAATATCCCAATCGCGCGCGAACAGCCGCGACAGCACGCGCAGAACATTGCCGTCCACCGCGGGACAACACTGCCCGCCTGCAATGGATGCGACTGCTCCCGCCGTATACGCACCGATGCCGGACAACGTCAGCAGCGCATCTCGGTCACGCGGCATGCGTCCGTCAAATTCCGCACAAACGGTTCGCGCCGCCTTTTGCAGATTGCGGGCGCGGGAATAATATCCCAGCCCCTCCCACAGCTTGAGCAGCTGTTCCTCCGGCACCTCGGCAAGTGCCTGCACGGTCGGAAGTGCCCGCATAAAGCGTTCATAGTACGGGATGACCGCCTGCACCCGCGTCTGCTGCAGCATAATCTCGGAAATCCAAACAGCATACGGATCTTGGGTACGCCGCCACGGCAAATCCCGATGTCCCTGCTGATACCACGCGCACAAACGGCGCAGCGCTTGTTTTACGGTTTCCTGCTGTGTCATCTTACTGTGCGACAAGAATGACGACAGAGCGCGGCTGAATCCATAGAATGCCGCTGCGCACGCACTGCATATCCTCAACTTCTTCTACACAGTCGCTGTCTGGCCCATTGAACGTATTGACCGCAATATACCAGTCCTGACCGTTCGGCAAATCCGGCAGACAGACCTGATGACCTTCCCAATGCGAGTTCATAACAATGTGAACGATATCGTCCGCCGTATCTTCCATATTGCGTCCGGCAAAGGTCACGCCGATGACGCGGGAATCATACTGATAATTTGCATCCCACGGGGTCATTGCGTGCAGACTGGTTTCCGGAAAACGGCTTTTTGCCGGGCGGGTATGCCGCCGCAAAATCGGATGCTTTTTGCGGAAATGAATCATATACCGGAAGAAATGATACAAATCCTGATTCTTTTCTAAGTCGTCCCAGTTCAGCCACGAAATTTCGTTGTCCTGACAGTACGCGTTGTTATTGCCGAACTGCGAATTGCCGAATTCATCGCCTGCGAGGAACATCGGTGTGCCGCGCGAACACATCAGCACGGTCACGGCATTCTTTTGCAGACGGCGGCGCAGGTTATTGACGTCCTGATTTTTGGTCTCGCCTTCTTCGCCGCAGTTCCAGCTGTTGTTGTTGTTGTCACCGTCGGTATTTTTCCAGCCGTTCGCCTCATTGTGCTTGGCATTGTATGAGAACAAATCGTGAAGCGTGAATCCATCATGACAGGTGATGAAGTTAACGGACGCACATTCACCGCGTTCATCCGGCTGGTACAAATCCGGCGAACCCAGCATACGATAAGTCAGCTGTGTTGCCATGCCGCCGTCACCCTTGAGGAAACAGCGCACATCGTCTCGATACTTTCCGTTCCACTCCGCCCAGCGGTTGCTGCGCGACGGGAACGAACCGACCTGATACAATCCGCCTGCGTCCCATGCCTCCGCAATCAATTTGACCTTGCTGAGAATTGGGTCAACCGCCAGCGATTCCAGCAGCGGCGGGTTATGCATCGGCGTGCCGTCCTCATTTCGTCCGAGAATCGACGCCAAATCAAAGCGGAAACCGTCAATGCGGTATTCAATGACCCAATAGCGCAGACAGGCGACAATCATCTGGTGCACAATCGGATGGTTGCAGTTGACGGTATTGCCGCAGCCGCTAAAGTTATAATATGTTCCGTCCGGTGCAAGCAGATAGTAAATCGAGTTATCCACGCCCTTGAGCGAGAAAATCGGGCCGTCCTGATTGCCCTCCGCCGTGTGATTAAATACCACATCGAGAATGATTTCCATGCCGTTTTTGTGCAGCGCGCGCACCAGCCGCCGCAGTTCATCACCCTCATGGGTCAGCTCATGGTCTGCGGAATACGCCGTATTCGGCGCAAAAAAGCACACCGGATTGTAACCCCAATAATCGAGCAGCAATTTTCCGTCATGAACGCGCATATCCCGCATCTCATCGAATTCAAAAATCGGCATCAGCTCCACGGCATTGACACCGAGGTCTTTGAGATACGCAATCTTTTCAATGATGCCGTCAAAGGTGCCCGGATTGGCGACGCCGGACGATTCGTGTTTGGAAAAGCCGCGCACATGCATTTCATAAATAACCAAATCCTGCATAGGAATGTGCGGAGACTGCACGTTCTCCCAATTGAAGTACGAGGAGACAATGCGGCCGCGATAGCTGCCGGGAATTGCCTTGGTTCCCCACTTAGACTGACCTGCCACAGCGCGCGCATATGGATCCAAAATAATATTTTTCGGGTCAAACAGCATGCCGCGTGCCGGATCGTTCGGGCCGTCTATGCTGTATGCGTACTCAAATTCTCCAATATCCAAGCCGAAAACAATCATCGAGTAGACATTTCCCACCCGATATTCCTCTGGAAACGGAAGAACAGCATACGGTTTCTGTGCCCGGCGATAGAACAGCAGCAGAGAAACACTCGTTGCGCCCATAGAAGATATGGTAAAATTCACACCGTTCGGCAGTTCATATGCGCCGTTTTGCAGGCAATAGCCCTGACAGGTGTGATACCCCGCAATTTCGCGCATAGGATGCTGAAAAAAGCGTACGTTCGGTGCACAGAAAGCTGCTTGCGCTCCCATCTCTTTTTTATATTCCATCTTTTCAGAATGACCCCGTTCGGTCATACACTCCACCTCATTTTCAGACAGCGCATCGAAAACGTGCCAGTTTTTCATCTATGTTATTATTATTGCCTTTTTTACCGAAAATGTCAATTATATTTATTCATAAATATACCGTTAGGCAGCTTGATTGCGCGCTTGTCTGTTGCAATCTTCCATAATTATTGTTATACTAACTTGTAAACATCTTCTAAGGGAGCAAACAAACATGTCTCATTTTAACGATCATTTGGACAGTATCGTGCGCCAGCTGCAGGCGGGATACAATTCCAATGAATTATTTTTCAATAAAAACGGCTTGGAACACCCAAACCCCAGCGAAATCATTGATATTTTAAATGATTTCCGCCAGCTGCTGTTTCCGGGGTATTTTGGTACAGACCAGCCGACCCGCACCTCTGCCCCATATTTCGCAGGTCAGATGCTGCACAGCATTTACGAGCGGCTGTATCCGCAGATCCGCGCGGCGCTGGCTTATCAGGAGGGCGCCCGTTCTCGTTCCGTCGAGCTCCGCGCAGAGGAAGCTGCAGCCGAGCTGATGGCAGAGCTGCCGCGCCTGCAAAAGCTGCTGCTCATCGACGTAGAAGCAGCCCTCAACGGCGATCCGGCTGCGGGCAGCAAAGAACAGATTATTTTGTCTTATCCGGGACTGCGTGCGATTTTCACGTACCGCATTGCACATGAGCTGTATATCCGGAACATTCCGTATATCCCGCGCATCATGACCGAGCATGCGCACAGCCGCACCGGCATTGACATCAACTCCGGCGCAACCATCGGCGAATACTTCTTCATCGACCACGGCACCGGCGTGGTTATCGGTGAGACAACCAACATCGGCAACAACGTCAAAATTTATCAGGGCGTCACGCTCGGCGCACTGTCCACCCGCGCCGGTCTCAAGCTGGCGGGCAAAAAACGCCATCCGACCATTGAGGACGACGTCACGATTTATTCCAACGCCTCCGTTCTGGGCGGCAACACGATCATCGGTCGCGGCTCGACCATCGGCGGCTCGGCATTTATCACGTCCTCTATTCCGCCGTTCTCCCGCGTCAGCATGAAAACACCGGAGCTGACCGTCGATGACTTCGGCGAAAAAGAGTACGAAGCATCCGGAGAAAGCAAGTAAATACTGATTTGATTTCACAAAAAAACCACCGCTTTTCAGCGGTGGTTTTGTCTTGCGAGTATCTTACTTGACAACCTGAACACGAATCATATTGGTCGTGCCGGAAACGCCAATCGGTACACCGGAGGTGATAACTGCGAGGTCGCCGGACTGCATCAGACCCTGATTCTTCGCGGTTTCCAGTGCAGAATCAAACAGATCAAACACATCGTCGGTCTCGCTGAGCAGAACCGGTGTGACGCCCCATGCCAGATTGAGCTGATACCAAACCTTCTTGGTTGGGGTGCAGCCGATAATGCCGCAGGACGGACGATACCGAGCCACCATGCGCGCGGAACGGCCGGACTTGGTAACGGTTACGATGTCACGTGCATTCAGGTCATATGCCGTCGTGCAGGTTGCGTGACAGATTGCGTCGGTAATGTCCGGATTTGCCTTTCTGGTGCGGACAAAGAAGCGCTTGCGGTAGTCAATGTCATTCTCGGTGCGCTCTGCGATGCGTGCCATCATGGTCACTGCCTCTACCGGATACAGACCAGCAGCGGTCTCGCCGGACAGCATGATTGCGCCGGTGCCGTCGTAAATAGCATTGGCAACGTCGGTTACCTCGGCACGGGTCGGACGCGGGTTCTTCATCATGGAATCCAGCATCTGGGTCGCTGTGATAACCTGCTTGCCGGCGCTCGCTACCTTCTTAATCAGCATTTTCTGAATCGGCGGAACATCCTCGGCAGGGATTTCAACACCCATGTCGCCGCGGGCGATCATGACGCCGTCAGCCAGCGAAACAATGCCGTCAATGTTCTCAACGCCCTGCTGGTTCTCAATCTTTGCAATGATGTTGATGTGTGCGCCGCCGTTTTCATCGAGCAGCATACGCAGCTGCTGCACGTCGTCTGCGGTGCGGACAAAAGAAGCTGCGATAAAATCAACGCCCTGCTCGATGCCGAACTGGATATCAGACTTGTCCTTGTCGCTCAGATACGGAATGGACAGATGTACATCCGGAACATTGATGCCCTTGTGGTTGGAAACGGCACCGTCGTTGAGTACGCGGCACAGAATATCCTGCTCCTGCGTCTGCTCTACGCGCAGTTCAATCAGACCGTCATCAATCAGGATGCTGGTGCCTGCCTGCACGTCCTGATACAGATCCGGATAGGTGATGGAAATTTTGCTCGGCGTGCCAAGGCATGCGCGCGGTGTCAGGCGAATCTGTTCGCCCTTCTTGAGGAAAATCTTGCCGTCCTGCATGTCACCGGTACGGATTTCCGGACCCTTGGTGTCCAGCAGCAAAGCGATCGGAAGATTGTACTCCTCGCGGACAGCCTTCACGCGGTCAATGCGCTGCTTGTGTTCCTCGTGACTGCCGTGGGAAAAGTTGAAGCGTGCGACGTTCATGCCTGCACGCGCCATAGCGCGAAGCACTTCAATGTTGTCAGTAGCCGGTCCCATTGTGCAAATAATCTTGGTTTTTCTCATAAGTACTCCTCACAATCAAAATATAACACGGGTCCTCACAGATGGCAGAGCAGATTATGAAGGAAATGATTCACACAGATATTTTACCAAAACGTTACAAAATAAGGACATTTTTGATTTATTTTATCTGCTTTCCCATCCATAAAGACCCGATTTTACCTGTTTTGTAATTTTAACACGCCTCTATTTTATAGTCAACTGTTTTTCCCCACGATTCGTGCACCATTTCCGCTAAAATATCATACATTTCTGACAAAATCCGCCGTCCGTTCCATGTTTACCAAAGAAAACTTACAAAACATGTACTCATTTCGTTCCAGTATACCCAAAATTATGTCAGAATTCCTGCATGATGCGCCAAAAAGCCTGCCGCTTCTGCGACAGGCTTTTTCGGGCGTCCCATATGCAATTAGATGGAATAAAAGTCGCTCATTTCCTCGCTGCGCTCCACGAGGTCTGCGAGAGTGATATTATCCACGACTTGGTTAATGGCATCATTGAGCTGCTGCCACACCGTCAAGGTAACACAGGTCTCCGCCTTTGGACAGTTTTCCACGCCTTCTTCCACACAGGCGACCGGCGCCAGCGAGCCTTCTGTCAGGCGCAGAATATCGCCAATCGTGTATTCCTTCGGCGACCTTGCCAGACGATAGCCGCCGGACGAGCCGCGCACGCTCTTGACGAAGCCCGCCTTTGTCAGAACACCAATGATCTGTTCCAGATACTTTCCGCTGATGTCCTGCCGCTTGGCAATCGTCTTGAGCGCAATATTTTCTCCTGTATCATGAACCGCCAAATCCAGCATTAGGCGCAATGCATATCTGCCTTTGGTTGAAATCCTCATAAAGGTTTACCTCCTATTTTCCCTATTATATACTAATTTACTAGGAATTACAACACCCTGTTACAAATTATCTGGCAGGATTTTGTATTTTTTTTGAAACTGCACCGGTTATCCCTTGTCAGTTTACAAAAAAAATGATATGATACATGGTACGTTGTTATTGTTTTCTTAACACGTACTTAACATTTGCTGATACTCTATGGAGGATTTATCATGAAAAAGCTGAGCGCATTTTTTCTGCTCTGTCTGATAACCGTTGCATTGACTGCCTGCGGCAAGCCTGCCGATGCAGCACCCGATTCGATTTCCACCGACACGACCGGTTCTGCGGCACAGACGCCGACTGAGACGGACGGCAGCGGCTCCGGTGAGGAGGATGCAGACCCGAATACCCGTTCGTTCCGCGACTGCACCGTATCCGTTGTCGGTTATTCCCTCCGCAAGGACGAAAACAACGACACCGCTCTGTGTGTAGAATATGAATTTGAGAACAATTCCAAATCTTCCGCTTCGTTCAGCACCACGGTCATTCCGAACGCATATCAGCCGGAGGAAAACGAATCGCTGTCCGACGCCGCAGTTTTGGAATACGCAACACCGAAAAGAGCCGATGATTTGTACTCCGCGATGCTGACCCGCATTGAGCCGGGCAAATCCATCACCTGCGCGGCGTACTACAAGCTGAATTCGGAAACGCTGCCGGTCACCCTGCAAATACGCGATCTGCGTGACAGCACCGCCAAGGCGCTGACCCGCACGCTGGATCTCACCGGTCTAACCATAGAATCCACTGCCGACACGGAACCGGACGGTTCCGCGGCATCGTAATCCATTGCACAAAGAACCTGCCGCGCAGGTTCTTTTATTTCACCTATTATATCATACCGACAGGAGAAGTCCACCATGAATGAGAAAGAAGTTGCAGAGCTGCGCCGGCAGCTCAAGCGCGATAGAAATAATATTACCAAAGTATACGGCTGCTATGTCAATGAAAACCGCAGCATCGTCTCGACCTTTTCGCAGTCTCTCGCCCTTGCGACGGATGAAGAAGCCGATGCCTATCTCAATCTGCTCAAAAAATCACTGTCCGGCACGCTGGGCAAGAATCTTATTGACATCGCGTTCAGCAACCAGCAGGTAATCGGCAGCGAGGAACACGGCTTGCTCATGAAGCTGCGCGAGACCAAGCTGGAGGATGAAGAACTGCTGCAAAAATTCTATGACAAAGTGATTTCCTGCGTGTCTCTGGAGGAAAATTATCTCATCCTCATCGCCTGCAACGCCTATGATGTGCCGTACAAGGCCAAGGATGACACCGAGCTTTCGGACGGCTCGGAGGAGATGTTCACCCATCTTCTGTGCAGCATCGCTCCGGTCAAAAAAAGCAAGCCGGGCTTGGGCTATGATTACAACGAGCAGCACTTTCACACGTTTGCCGGAGATTGGCTGGTTGCACCGCCGCAGATTGGATTTCTGTTCCCTGCGTTTGATGACCGCAGCACCAATATTTACAACGCACTGTGCTACACCAAAAAGCCGGACGATACGGTTCTCCCCTTTATCGAGACGGTATTCTGCACCGATGTTCCAAAACCGGCTTCCGAGCAGAAAACCTGCTTTGAAACCCTGCTGTCCAACTCGCTGGAGGAAGAATGTAGCATGGAAGTTGTGCAGGCCGTGCATGAACAGCTGACCAATCTCATCGACATGCACAAGGAAAACAAAATCACCGAACCGCTGCAAATTCACGCGGATACTGTCACTGCCGTATTGGAGGACTGCGGTGTTTCCGCGCCGCGCACCGAAGCGTTCCGCGAACGGTTCGACGCGGAATTTGGCGAGGACGAAGCGGTCAGCCCGAAAAACATCATTGATGACAAGCATTTTGATGTGACGCTTCCGGAGGTGACCATTCGCGTCAAGCCGCAGGCGCGCGATCTCGTGCAGACCAAGACCATCGACGGCATCAAGTACATCCTAATCCGCGCAGAGGACAGCGTGGAAGTCAACGGCGTCAGCATTCACTTTGACGACGAAACACAACAGCATACCGAAGCATAACGCAAAACATCCTGTTCTGTACACCACGCAGAACAGGATGTTTTTTGTCTTATCGTTTGATCGTTTAAAAATCATACCGGCGAATCTCGCAGTTTTTGATGCCAAATCCCGCGTACTCCTCGTTGGTCATCTCGTAAAAATACGAATGCACAACGCGAGCAATGCCGTTGTGTGCGACGAGCAGATACACGGTGTCTGTATCCGCGCACACATCATCCAGCAGATTATAGATGCGCTGTGCCAGATGCAGCATGGATTCGCCGCCCTCATGCCGTTCTACAAACTGCTTTTTGGCTTCGCGAAAATCCGCACCGTCGCGCGGTGTCGATTCCCACTTGCCAAAGCACTGTTCGGTCAGGCGCGGTTCTGCCTGCCGCGGCACGCCGGTGATCTCCGAGATATGCCGTGCGGTTTCCGCTGCACGAATGAGCGGAGAATACAAAATTTTGTCGATGTGCACGCCCTGCCGGACAAGTTCTTCTCCGGTTGCAATCGCCTGTTCATGTCCCCGATCGGTCAGCGCAATATCTGTTGCGCCGCAGATTTTATTCTCGACATTCCAAACCGTCTCTCCGTGCCGCACAAAATACAAATGTCCCATGCCATTCCTCCGATTACTGCGCAATCATGTCCGCGGCGTACAGCGCCGCCCCCAGTGCGCCGCACAGCTGCGCGTTTTCGCTGATGACGAGCTTGGCGCTGAGCTTTTCTTCCAGCGTCTGCACCAATCCCTGATTCTTGGAAACGCCGCCGGTCATCATATACTTTTCTTCACCGCCGACGCGCTGTACCAGCGCTGCCGTCTTGGCTGCGACTGCTTTGTTCAAGCCATGTACGATGTCATCCGGCGCTTTGTTTTGCGCGATGAGCGAAACCACTTCGGATTCCGCAAACACCGTGCACATGCTGGAAATCGTGATGTCCTCTTGGTAATCTAACCCCGTGACGCTCATCTGATCCAGATCCATTTCCATCGTGCGCGCCATCATTTCCAAGAATCTGCCTGTGCCCGCCGCGCACTTGTCATTCATGACAAAATTGACTACAGCGCCGGTTTCATCCAAGCGAATAACCTTGCTGTCCTGTCCGCCAATGTCAATCACCGTGCGAACATCCGGATTGAGATAATGCGCACCGCGCGCATGACACGTGATTTCCGTAATGCTCTTGTCTCCGCTTTCAATTGCCGTGCGTCCATATCCGGTGGTCACCAGCGCATCAATATCCTCGCGCGTCAGTCCGGCACTGTCCAGCGCCTGTTCCAAAGCGCGTTCCGCACCAATTGCCGCACCGGCGCCGGTCGGCAAAATAATACCGGTCACCATGTGTTTGTCTTTATCCAAAATCACGACATCGGTGCTGGTCGAGCCGCTGTCGATGCCTGCCGCAAATCCTTTGCCCATCTTGCATTCCTTTCCTTCCATCTGTTCCGGCGCGATGCTCTCCGCAAAGGCCTCCAAGCGTGTGAGCAGCTGACCGCTGCTCTGCACGGTATAATCCGACTCAATCTTGAGCAGTGGGAGCGCCGTGTGCTGTTTGAGCTCTGCGTACTCAAAACTATAAAAATCGCAGAATTTGACCGTGTGATAAATGATACCCCGCAGATTTTCGTCATGGTACAGCTGTTTGCGTCCGGTATTGTCTACCATGCGCATGCACGGCATCTGATGCAGAAGCTCGCCTGCATACCAGTCCATAAGTTCATCAAATGAAAGCTGTTCCGGCGGAGCGATTTCTCCGACCGAGCGATTGTGCACACAGCTGTTATTGACAACCGGCAGCGGCATTACCTGCTGCACCATGTCAAACAGTTCTGCACCCATACGCGCGCCCAGCACCGTCAGGTATGCGCCCTTCGGCTTGTCCTTCGGCACAAACGCCGCACGGAATGCCGCCTCGTCAAACTGCGTTCCCTTATATGCACCGTATGCCTTGGCGAGTGCTTTGAGCTGTGTGACCGTGCGCGCGCGGCTGCACGCATCGCCGCAGTGCAGCATATCTATCATATACAGGAAATCCATCTTTCCCGACGCCTCAAGAATATCATATACACTGCGAATCGTGTCGCAGCAATTGACGAGCACCAATTCTTTGACCTGCCCCGTCATGACCGCTTCGAGCAGAGCTTTGCCAAAGCCGCACAGGTTCGGATGCGCAATTCGATCCGCCTGTTCAAAGCCTTCCGGCATATGATTGACGTTGTCACACACACCGCCGAACGCCTGCAGCAGCTCAATCGGGGTGTATTTACAGACGTAAAATGTCTTATTCATGTTCTGCACCTCCCAGCATTTCGAGAAAGGCTCCCAAGCGCGTCGCGGTCTGTCCTTCGCCGCCGTGGCTGCGGTCACAGCCGTCACCGTCCAGGATAAGCAGCGGAATGCCCGCCTCCTCAAACATGCGCTTGGCAATCTGCGCGCCGCCCAGCGTGTGCTTACAGCCCCAATGCGCAAACCACACAGCGCCGTCCGCCTTCACCTGCTTGGCGTGGTAAATACCCGTCTCAATACGGCGCTTGATGCCGCCGTTAAGCGCATGATATACCATGCGCTTTGCCATCGCTTCAAACGGCTGCGCCGGATCAAATTCCAGCTCCGGCGGATAATTGTGCGCCAGCTCACAGCCGACAATCTGCGCGTCCTCGCGCAATCGAAGCTGTTTGGCAACGGCATCCGACCAGTACGGAATCGTGTGCATCCAATAAATACGCTTGCCCATTGCAGGCTTCGCCCGCTCGACATCGCGCAGCAGCATTTGTGTATAGTGCAGCTCCTCCTGTGTGCCGAGCAGAATATTTCCCGTCATGCCCGCATACAGCGGAGACACCAAATCGGCCGGAATATATCTGTCCGCGCGCTTGGTCTGAAACGCATCATAATTGCGCATAGTGCGCTGGGTGCGCGCAACACGCCGTTTTACGCGGCTGATGTCTATTTTCTTTCCCGTCTGCTGCTCCAAGAACTTTGCCAGCTCGCGCAGCTGGTCTGCGACATAGCGCACATTGTCCGCATTTTGCTGCATCGGCACATCAATCGCAAATGCCGGCACGTCAAACAGCTCCGCCAGCGCGCGGAACGTCACAAGATTGGCATCACAGACGAGATTGGTATACACAATACACTTCGGCTTTGGCAGCAGTCCTTTTTCCGCCGCGCCAAGAAAGGTTTTATGATAGCTGCACAGCGTTTCGGACAGGCCGCTGTTTTCCGCCTGCTGGATGCAGCTGCGTTCTATGTGTGTGCCTGCCAGATAGCAGGAAAAGCCCTCTACGTTATACGGATACAGCCCCGCTTCCTGCAGCAGCTCGCACGGTGTGAAAATGCTGACAATTGCCGACTGCTCCGGCGTTTTGAGCGGCCGAATCATGGTATTCATCATGAGCTCCGCGAGATAGCGATCCGCCGGCATGAGCATTTTATCCGTTGTCAATTTTTGGCGGATTTTTTGCGCTTCCCAGCCGGTGCGCAGCAGCCAGCGCGCCCGCGACGGGCTGGTCTGGCTAAACTTGTCTACATATCCGCCAAATACATCTACAATATTCATAACACCCTTCTTTCGTATTATCCCAAAAACAGGTACGCTTTTTGCAAACGTACCTGTTTTCACAGTAAATCATGGTCTATTTCTTTTTCTTGAGCTGCTGCAGTAGCTGTTTGGCTTTATCTGCAAACGAGCGCAGCTCCTGCTTCTCGGTCTCCACGACAAGCTCCTCCGCGCCGTCCAGACCGTGCCGTCTGTGCCGTTTGCTGCGCTGAGAAATGCCTACAACAATGCCAATCGCCAGATAATTCGTCACAACCGAAGATCCGCCGTAGCTGAACAGCGGCAGCGTCAGACCCATAACCGGTCCAATGCCCAGACACATAAAAATGTTCTCAAAGGTCTGGAACAGCAGCATGCTGCCGATGCCGACGCAAATCAAGCTGGAAATCTGACTCGGTGCATGAAATGCAATATAATAGATGCGAATAATCAGCGCCATGAGCAGTGCGACAATGACCAGACAGCCGACCAGTCCCCATTCCTCTCCGGCAACGCCGAAAATAAAGTCGGTCTGCTTTGCCGGCAGCATGTTGTTCTGCGTCTCGTTGCCCTTGAGAAATCCTGCGCCGAGCAGCTTGCCGGAGCCAATGGCAATGCGGCTCTGCTGCTGCTGCCAATAGGTATCCGGCGCAACGCTCGGATTAAACAGCACGAGAATTCGATTGCGCTGAAATGTTCCCAGACTCTGCCACAAAATCGGAACCGCCGCACAAGTCAGGATGATACCGCCCGCAAACCATTTGAGGCTGAGTCCCGCCGCAAACAGCATGACAACGGCAATAAAAACATACGGCAGCGACATGCCGACATCCTTGGACGGCAGGATAATCGCTGCCATCATGAGAATCAGATGCAGACCAAACTGCACGAGGCTGCTTACCTTGTTGAGCTTGTACCGCAGCAGATTGATGTGCTTGGCAAATGTAAAGACAAACAGCAGCTTGCCGAGCTCCGCCGGCTGAATGCCGAGACTGCCAAACCGCAGCCAGCTCTTATTGCCGCCGTTTTCATAGCCGAATACAACCAGCGACAGCTGGAACACAATGTTGATGATGTACACCAGCCGCCACATCGGCGTATACTTTTCAATGTCGATGGACGACACGATGACAAAGCCGACCAGACCCAGCACAATTGCAATCGACTGCACCGCGATATACTTGGCGCTACCGCCGTCCATCGCATAGGTGGCGGAAAAAATCAGAACCAAGCCAAACGCCGAGCAAGCGAGCGCCAGAAACAGCAGAATATAGTCCAGCGTGCCAAAATACCGTCCAATACTTTCTTTTATTTTTTGCATGAAACCGATGTCCTTTCCGGAAAGCAGTTCCCCCCGCTTCCGCAAATGCCGCAAATGCCGCAGCATTCGTCCTCAAATTCATTCCTTCT
Organism: Butyricicoccus intestinisimiae; assembly: GCF_018918345.1. Lineage (NCBI taxonomy): Bacteria > Bacillati > Bacillota > Clostridia > Eubacteriales > Butyricicoccaceae > Butyricicoccus > Butyricicoccus intestinisimiae. Next base: position 132,424 of record NZ_JAHLQI010000006.1, on the reverse strand, counting down.
TATCATACCACCTTTCCGCCAAGCGGTAAATACTTTTTTGTCACAAAAATCACAAGCCGTCCTGCCGCCATTGTTTTTTCTTCATTTTTTGATTCTTTTGATTTTGCTCTTAAATTTATATGCATTTTATGCTATACTAGGTATGATTCCTACGGCTTTGGCTTCCGACCGTCCATCTGACATGGGCGGGACGATTACGTGGATGATAAAAACTAAAGGAGTTTTTGGATATGCTGAGTGATATTGAAATTGCGCAAAACTGTACGATGCTTCCCATCGGCAAAGTTGCCGAAAAGGCAGGACTTTTGGAGGATGAGCTGGAATACTACGGCAAGTATAAGGCAAAAATCTCCGATGACGCATGGAAGCGCCTGAAGGACGAGCCGGACGGCAAATTGATTCTCGTCACCGCCATCAACCCGACACCGGCAGGAGAAGGCAAAACAACAACAACTGTTGGTCTCGGCGAGGCGCTGAACAAGATGGGCAAAAACGCCATCATTGCCCTGCGTGAGCCGTCGCTCGGTCCGGTATTCGGCATCAAGGGCGGCGCCGCAGGCGGCGGTTACGCACAGGTCGTCCCGATGGAGGACATCAACCTGCACTTCACCGGCGATATGCACGCCATCGGCGCGGCAAACAATCTGCTGTGCGCCATGATTGACAACCACATGCAGCAAGGCAACGCACTGGAAATTGACCCGCGCCGCATCATCTTCACCCGCGTTGTCGATATGAATGACCGCGCCCTGCGCAACATCATCGTCGGCATGGGCGGCTCGGTCAACGGCGTTCCGCGCGAGGACCATTACATGATTACGGTAGCCAGCGAGGTCATGGCAATCTTATGTCTCGCTACCAGCTTATCCGACCTGAAAAAGCGCTGCGGTGACATTCTGGTCGCATACCGCTACGACGGTTCTCCGGTCTTTGCCCGCGACCTCAAGGTGGACGGCGCGATGTGCGCTCTGCTCAAGGACGCCATCAAACCGAATCTGGTACAGACACTGGACGGTTCTCCCTGTCTGATGCACGGCGGCCCGTTCGCCAACATCGCACACGGCTGCAACTCCATCGTTGCCACCCGTCTGGCACTCAAGCTTGCGGATTATACCATTACAGAGGCCGGTTTCGGTGCTGACCTCGGTGCTGAGAAGTTCTTTGACATCAAGTGCCGCAAGGCTGGCTTCAAGCCGGACTGCGCCGTTATTGTTGCGACCATTCGCGCGCTCAAGTACAACGGCGGCGTGCCAAAGGAGGAACTGAACACAGAAAACCTCAACGCCCTCAAGGCTGGCTGTGTCAACCTGCAGAAGCACATTGAGAACATCGGCAAGTTCCATGTGCCGGTTGTCGTTGCCATCAACCGTTTCCCGAGCGATACCGACGACGAAATCGAGTTCCTGCGTCATGTCTGCGAGGACATGGGTGCACGCTATTCCCTGTCCGAGGTATTTACCAAGGGCGCAGACGGCGGCATAGAGCTGGCGCAGATGGTTATGGAAGAAGCAGACAGCGGCAAGTCGCAGTTCCAGATGCTGTATCCGGACGAAATGCCGCTCAAGGAAAAAATTGAGACCATCGCCAGAGAAATTTACGGCGCAGACGGCGTGACCTATTCCCCGTCCGCAGAAATGTCTCTCAAGGCGATTGAGAGCCTTGGTTACGGCAACCTGCCCGTCTGCATGGCAAAAACGCAGTATTCTCTGACCGACGACCCGAAGAAGCTCGGCAGACCGACCGGATTCAACATCAACATCCGCACCGCCCGCGTCAGCGCAGGTGCAGGCTTTGTTGTCTGTGAGACCGGCAAGGTCATGACGATGCCGGGTCTGCCGCGCACCCCATCGGCGTTCAACATTGACGTCGATGCGGACGGCAAGATTACAGGTCTGTTCTAAATTTACAGGAAAGTTTATCATTCATGATTCAGATTCTAACACACAACGTCACAGAGACCGAGCAGGCGGGCGGACAGCTGGCGAGTCGGCTGTCCCCCGGTGCTGTGGTCGCTTTCACCGGCGATTTGGGCGCAGGAAAAACGGCATTTTGCCGCGGCTTTCTGCACGCGCTCGGATATACCGGCCGCGTCACCAGTCCGACCTTCGCCATCGTCAACGAGTATGAGACCGAGCTGTGCCGTGTCTGCCATTTTGATATGTACCGCATCTTAGACGAGGACGCGCTGTATGACATCGGATGGGACGACTATTTTGACGGTGACACCATCCTGCTCGTTGAATGGAGCGAAAATGTCTCCGGTGCAATGCCAGAGGACTGTATCACCGTGGACATTCGCCGCGGCGAGGCGGAGGATGTCCGCATCATTACCATCAAAGGAGGCGAACTGCATTGAACATTTTAACACTGGAATCTTCCTCTCTGTCCGCCTCCGTGTGCATCACGGAAGATACCAAGCTGTTGGCGCAGTCGTTTCAAAACTGTGGTCTGACGCACAGCGCCACGCTGCTGCCGATGATTGACCACATCATGACCTCTGCGCAGATGACGCTGGCGGATATTGACGTCATCGCCTGCGTAACAGGTCCCGGTTCCTTTACCGGCGTCCGCATCGGCGTCTCGACGGCGAAGGGCATCGCGGATGCCAAAAACATTCCGTGCGTCGGTGTATCCAGCTTGGCCGGTGCCGCATGGAACGTCGCACCGCTCACCGACCGCCTGATTTGTCCGGTTATGGACGCGCGCCGCGGGCAGCTGTACAATGCGCTATTTGACTATACCGGCGGCGCTCTGCACCGTCTGACGCCGGATCGCGCCATTTCCATGGAAGATTTAAAAAAAGAGCTGATTTCTCTCGGAAAATCCGTTCTTTTGGTTGGAGATGGCACGCAAATATGTTATAATAATTTTAGTCTTTCTGACGAATTGGATGTCATGGCCGCTCCGTCGGGTCTGGTATATCCCTGTGCTTGGGGAGCCGCGATGGAAGCATATCATCTGGCGCAGGAAGGCAAGATGGTCTCTGCCGCCGCATTACTGCCGAGCTATCTCCGCCAGCCGCAGGCTGTGCGCGAACGGCTCGCACGCGAAGCAGAACAGGCCGCAAAATCATCTATGAAAAAGGAGTAATAATCATGGCACAGGTTCACGTTATGGATCATCCGCTGATCGTACACAAGCTGTCCCTCATGCGCGATAAGTACACCGGTTCCAAAGAATTCCGCGAGGCAGTAGAGGAAATTTCTTCCCTGCTTTGCTACGAGGCTACCCGCGATCTGCCGCTCAAGGAGGTCGAAATCGAGACACCGATTGCACACGCAAAGGTTCGTTACATCTCCGGCAAGAAGCTGGCAGTTGTCTGCATCCTGCGCGCAGGTCTCGGCATGGTAGACGGCATTCTGGACTTGATTCCGAGCGCAAAGATCGGTCACATCGGTCTGTACCGCGATCCGGATACCCTGCAGCCGGTAGAATACTACTGCAAGCTGCCGAATGACATCGAGAGCCGCGACGTTATCGTTGTTGACCCGATGCTGGCTACCGGCGGCACCGCAAACGCTGCCATCCAGTTCCTTAAGAACTACGGCGTCAAGAACATCAAGCTGCTGTCCATTCTGGCTGTTCCGGAGTCTATCTCCGTAATTCAGGAGCAGCATCCGGATGTTGACATCTACTGCGCAGCCATCGACGAGAAGCTCAACGACAAGGGCTATATCGTTCCGGGCGTAGGCGATGCCGGTGACCGTCTGTTTGGTACCAAGTAAATTCGTATAAACAAAAAGACCGACGCTGCGGCGTCGGTCTTTTTTCATGTCCGTCAATCGGGGTATTCCCGCACCATCTTGAACAGCTGGGTTCGGTTTCGAATGCTCAGCTTTTTGTAAATGTTCAAAATGTGCTTTTTGAGCGTATTGTTCGTGATGGTCAGCTGTCCGCAAATGACATCGTTGGGCAGTCCCTGCATGAGCAGGCCCAAAATTGTCGTTTCGCGCGCCGTCAGCCGGAACTGCTCCTCGCATTCGTGAATGCTCAGCTTTTCATGCTGCCGGACATGCTCCTCATAGCAGCGCGCGATGCGCAGCGCCAGATGCTCCTTGACCATATCCAACAGAAACACATCATCATAGACAAAATCCGGCGCATCTGCCGCGCGATAAAACGAGATTTTCGCGAGCACTTTGCCTTCAAACGCCGGCAGGACATGCACGCTGTGCTGAAACCCCTCTGCTTTGGAAAACCGCTGAAAACATTCGGTCTTTTCCAGCTCGTCCGCGGAAAAAATATCGTTGTCCCGATATACCATGCTCTTTCCGCCCATGAGAAGCCCGCGGCTGAAATCTTTCGCCTGATATGCCTGCAAATACTCCTGTGCCGTCTGTTCCGGATACCCGCAGCAGACAGCCTGCGTCAGTTTTGGCAAATCCGCATCGGAAGAATAATAAAAAACTGCCGCGTCAAAATTCATAAGCAGCCGCATCTGCTCCAAAAAATTCCGACACATCTGCCCGAAATCTGCAATCTGATGAATTTGATATGTGATGTTGTTGAAAATCACCCAGTCATTGGCTTCCTGAATATGCAACGTTTTCGCCTCCAAACAAAAAAGACGTCTTACGGAGTAATCCCGTAAAACGCCTTTGTTCTACTAATATAGTGTTATCTTATCATGTTGTGCCCCAACTGTCAAGAAAATTCTATCACGAAGCATCCGGCATCTGTGTCTCCTGCGTCAGCGTGCCCTGTATCGCCTCATGCAGCCATGCCATTCCCTTTTCCGTTGCAAGCCAATTGACAAACACGGTTTCCGCATCGTTTGGCTGGGCATCCTGCCGTACCGCCGCATACACATCGCACGTCAGCGCATAGCCGTCCTCGTCCGGCAGTTTGCCGTCCACGGTCACAACCGTCGTCTGCTCCGGCTGACCATTCTGCATGAGCGCGGCATACGTCATATAACACAGCGTTCCTGCCGTGTGCGGACACGCCGCCGTCAGCGTATCCTCCCCCTGCTTGGTTGTCACACCGGCGCAGTCCTGACCAAAGACAGCTGCGAACAGCTTGCGGCTGTCGCTATTTTTCGCAGCGGCATAGCCTTTCCAAGTATCCGACTGCTGTGCAAACGCCTGCAGCACTTCGCTCTTGGTCAGCGAAACCGGCTGCTCGGTGCCGCCCGCCACAATCGCCAGCGCATCGGTACCGATTTTTTGCAAGGTAATTCCCTGCTCTTTAAGACGCTGCTGCTGTTGTTCCGATGGGACATAGCCAATGGCAGCATCCACATCACCCGCCAGCAGGGCATCCCATGCGGCATCGCTGTTTTGCATCGTCAGTACCTCGCGCGCCGCGTCTTCATAAGTCTCTCCGCACGCCGCCGCACGCGCCAATCCCGCAGGCAATTTGAGCGCTGCGCTGCTTCCCAGCGTAAAATCATTGGAAATCTTATCGACAACGGTTTGTTCGATCTGCATCTGTGCGCTGCCGGATGGCTCCGGAGCCGCACCGCAGCCCGTCAGCACGGCACAGCACAGCGCCGCGGCAAGGAGTTGTTTTTTCATGTTTTTCCCTCCTCCTTTACACGCCGGTCAGCTGTGTCCGCAGCATCCATGTTCCGTGCGAGTCTATAATTCCTGTCCAGCCGTTTTGTACGGCGGTAAAATATCCGCCACCGACACTTTCAATGCTGTCATAGCCCGCGCGCAGTACTGTCTTGGCCTTTGTATTGCCGATTCCCTGCAATCCGGTCACCGGATTGACAATCGTGAAGTAACCGTCTTTCTCCGCGGCTTCCGTGTCGCATGCCATGTATGCATACGCCCGCAGTCCGCTGAGCGTTTCCTCATCCAAATCAAAAATCTGGTAGCCTTCGCTCATCGCGCCAATCAGCTTGCCATTTTGCTGATAAAACACCGCTTCACCTTCCAACTCGATACTTTTGAGATCATCAAAAATCACGGAATGTCCCGCCGCGTTGGTATACGCGAAATAATTATCCGGAAGCGGTGTCAGCTCTTGTCCCTTGACATCGCTCGGCAAAACTAATTTTTTATTTTTCCAGCCCACGCTGACCACTTCGCAGCTGTCCTGCGCCGTCCACAGCTGATACAGTGCCTCGCTGTCACCGCAGTGCTTGCCGTTGCTGTATGTAAAATCCAAAACGACTTTTCCCGCCGCATCGACGACGCCGAATTTACCGTTTGTGTCTTTCGCCAGCGCATAGCCGCCGCGCATTTCATCCGCCCAGACGACGCGGTTGAACAGGGTAATGACGCCCTTCTTGTTTACAGCTCCCCACTGACCTTCCGAGACCTGCACAGTTGCACTGCCGCCGGAAAACGCACCGACCTGCACGGCATCAATCTGCGTCAGCGCCGCCATCGTCGACGCATCATAAAAATACCACGTTTTTTTGCCGTCCAGCTCCTGTTCACTGACCAGAACGCCGTCTGCGCAGGATTGCATGGAACCCATCACGCTGCCCAGACTTTTGCCGTCCCCATTGTACACCGTCGTGACGCTTTCGCCGGATAATTGCCGCAAAATACAGCTGTCTTTTACCGCAATCGTGCCTGTAATCGGCCCGATGACCCAACTGCCATCGTCTGCCGCACAGGTCATCTGCGTGCTGCCGTCCGCGGCAACAGATGTGAGCAGCCATACCTGTTTGCTGCCGCACCGCGCGCGCTGCGCCTGCGTGTACACTGCCTGCGTCAGCTGTTCTCCGTCTGCATCTGCTATGGCATATCGATACACCGGCGTGCCGTCATCCTTCCAGCCGACGATGCTTGCCGCATAGGGAAAGATTTTTTTATACGCCGCAGCAGGCTGCAGGACGTCCTGCGCACCACTCGCCAAGTCTGCCGAAATCCGCTCCGGAATGGTATAGGCAACCTGTTGTGCAGCAGGCTGCAAAGTCATCTGCGGCTCGGCATTTTCGTCCGATTGTGTCTGCCGCGTGGTGAGCGCCGGCGCGTACAGCGCAATGGCGCCGCTCAGCACGACCGATACCGCCACCATGCCTGCGATGCGTTTTATCATCTTGTCTCCTCCTGCCATCATCTAAACTTATTCTATTTTATCATATGTACCTGCCCTGTCAAGACATGGTGTGTTAACAATTTCTTTGTCGAATCAATCTTCAGAATTTCTTAAGAAACCAAAAACACAGCCGGTTTTTGATGCCGGCTGTGCTGTCTATGCGGTTTATTCTTCGTGTTTGTTCCCGAACAGTGCACGCCAAATGCGTTTGAACAGACTCGGTTTTTCGGTTTCCTGCTTGTGTTCTTTGGCGCGCAGCTGTTCCATGGTTCGCGCTACCGTTTCTTTTTCTTGTTGTATTTTCTGGTTTTCCGGCGTTTGCTGCGGCAAAACAGGATTTGCATGTATCGTAAAATAATCGTACAGCTCCATCTGGCTGTTGACGCACGGTTCTCCCTCCGCCCGCTGCACGCGCTGATAGGTTCCGTCCGGCTGCATAAGCCACGACTGGCAGTTGTCCGCCTCCGTCATGGCAAGGATGTGCAGCAGCTGCTCGCGCACAGCCTGTGATTTCGGCTCCGCAAAAATTTCAACGCGCCGTCTGGTATTGCGGTTGAGCAAATCGCCGGAGCCGAGAAAAATGCGCTGCCGTTCGCCCTCTCCAAATACAAAAATACGGGAATGCTCCAAATATCTGCCGAGCAACGCGCGAACCGTGATGGTCTCTGTATACCCCTTGATACCCGGACGCAGACAGCAGATGCCGCGCACATACAGATGAATTTCCACACCTGCCTGTGACGCCTCCACCATCTTTTCCATAATGCCGACATCGTTGAACGAGTTGATTTTGATGGCAATATAGCCGTGCCCGCCGTTTTTCTGAATGTCAATTTCTCGATCCAGCAGCTCCAGCACGCGGGAACGGTAGCAATGCGGCGCCGCCCACAGCGCCTCGGTCTCCGGTGTTGTCTCTCCGAGGGACAGATGATTAAAGATATTGACGGCATCGCGTCCCACGCCGCTGTCATTTGTGATAAAACATAAATCGGTATACTGCTCAGAGGTATTTTCGTTATAATTTCCTGTGCCGACCTGTGTTGTATAGCTGATGTCTCCCGCAGCATTTTTGCGCGTAATTACACACAGCTTCGCATGCACTTTATAGTCGCTCAGACCATAAATCACACGGCATCCGGCTTCTTCCAAAATAGCGGAATAGTCAATATTGCTCTGTTCGTCAAAGCGGGCGCGCAGTTCCAGCATGCATAGCACATCTTTTCCCCGATCCGCCGCATGACACAGTGCAGAGACCACCTTGCTGTGTCCCGCCAGACGATACAGAGAAATTTTGATGGATACAACCTCCGGATCATCTGCCGCCTCGTACAGCATATTTAAAAACGGCTTGCAGCTGTGAAACGGATATGCCAGCAGCAATTCCTGCTGCGCCAGCTGCCGCATCGGGATGTTCTGATGATACATATCCGGCTCCTGCGGCTTGCGCGGCGGATAAAACAGATCTGGATTTTGTATCTCGGTCTTTCCCGCCAGAGAAAATCCAAATCCGAAATCCAGCGGAATTTTCTGAACAAAAACGCCGCCCTGTGTAAGCTCCAAATGCTCGCGCAAATACTTTTGTATGCGCGCCGCTTTGCTCGACAACTGCAGGCGAACCGCATACAGACGCCGGCGCTTTTTGAGCAGCTCCTGCATCACACCGCGAAAGTCCATGTCATAGTCAAGCAACGCTTCATCTATGGCAATGTCCGCATTGCGCGTGACGCGCACGGTGGTATGCTCCACAATTTTTTGCTTGAGGAACAGCTGATACAAATTGTGTTCGACAATGTCATTGGTAAAAAATACTTTTGTGCGTCCGTTCATATTGACGGCAAAATAATCCGGCAAATGACCAATCGGCACGATGCCAAAGCGTTCGCCACCGTTTTTGGTGATGTGACAGGAAAATACGTATTTTTCTTTGTTGCGCAAAAACGGAAACGGATGGTGGCGGTCTACAATCTGCGGCGAGAGCAGCGGTTTGACTTCCTCCGCAAAATACTTGCGCGAGATGATTTCATCCATCTGGCTCAGCTTGCGGAAGTCAATAAAGTCAATGCCATGCTGCTTGAACTCCTCCTGCAGCGACTGATACGCCTGTTCCGTCATCGGCTCAAACGAATGAATCATATCCAGCATGTGTTCTACCTGCTGGGCGGCATTCCATCCGGTCTTGTCATCCAGCTTATTCGGCTCTATCATGCTCTGATCGGTCAGCGAGCCGACACGAACCATGAAAAATTCATCCAGATTGGAAAAATAAATGGCGGCAAATTTCAGACGCTCAAACAGCGGCACATCCTGCCGCAATGCCTCCGACAGACAGCGCTTGTTAAACTCCAGCCAACTCAATTCTCGGTTTACCATCAAATGCATAGGCAGCATGGCAACCGCCTCCTTCCGGTCTTGTCTACTTGTTATTATACCGCAGTACCGGACAAATTTCGACCCTTAATTTTCTGCGTGATATACGATGCACGGCCGGCCGCCGGTGTTGTAATCCATATCGCTGCTGATGATAGATTGTTCCACCAAATAGTTTACATAGCGCCGCACCGTGACAACCGACAAGTCCACATGCCCCGCAATGTCATCGCAGGTGTGCCCGCCGGGATTTTGCTGCAAATACAGCTTGATGCGCTCCAACGTTTTTGCCTGCAGTCCTTTGGGCGGCGCGCTCTTGGTCTGCGGCACCGGTGCCGAAATGTGCAGCAGCGCACGATCCAGCTTATTTTGCGTGAAGGCGCCCTGTGCGCTGTCATGAATCGCATTTTTTCGATTGCAAAATGTATCCAATGCGAGCTGAAAGCGTTCCAGTCCAAACGGCTTGATGAGATAGTCCGTGACGCCGAGGCGCATCAGCGCTTCAATGGTCTCCGCGTCATTCGCGGACGTCACCATAATGACATCCGAATCTACGCCCTCTGCCCGCAGCATGCGCAGCAGCTCCAAACCATTCATCTGCGGCATATAGACATCTAAAATGATGAGATCCACCGGATTGCTGCGCAGCCAGAACAGCGCCGGATGTGCGGCGGAAAACGTCTGCACCACACAAAAACGCTCGTCTTTTTCAATATATCGGCGATTGAGCAGCGTAATCACAGGATCATCTTCTACAATAACGGTACGATACAATAGTCTCTCTCCTATCTGTCAGGATTGTTCGGTCAGCGTAATAATAAAGGACGTGCCCACGCCAAGCTCCGATTCTACACGGATGGTTCCATGATATGCCTCTATCATTTCTTGTACAAGGGCAAGACCCGTGCCGCGTCCCTCGCCCTTTGTGGAAAAGCCGCGCTCAAACAGGCGCTGCTTGACCTCCTCTGTCATGCCCGGACCGGTATCATCGACACTGAGCAGCAGTCCGCGTGCTCCCTCTCGAATGCTGACGGTGACTTCACTCGGCACATCCGTCGGCGCGCCGCGCATGGCATCAAACGCGTTTTCTATCAGATTGCCGAGCACGGTAATCATCGCCGTAACCGGCATAAACTGTCCGTTTCCATATAATACGCTGGCGGGATCCAGAGAAAATCGAATGTCCAGCTCCGCAGCGCGGTACGCTTTGCCGATGAGCAGCGCCGCAATGGTCGGGTCGTGAATGCGGTCCCGAATATAATCAATCGACTGCGCGCGTGTCTGTGTGATGCGCAGCACATATTCCTCTGCCCGATCGTATTCCTTGAGCTGCATCAGCCCCAAAATGACATGCAGCTTATTGGTGAATTCATGTGTATACGCCCGCAGCGCCTCCAAAATATGCTGTACGCCGGTCAAATCCTGCGCCAGCCGCGTAACTTCGGTTCGATTGCGGAAAATCGCAACGGCGCCTTCGATTTGATTGTCCCGCCGCAGCGGAATGCGGTCAGAAATCACAGAGACGTGTGTGATGGATTCCAAGCTGATGTTGTATTCGGGCTTTCCCGTGCGCATGACGCGAGCTATAGTAGAGCGCGGATAAATCACCTTGAGCGGCTGTCCAATCGCCTCGTCGACGCTGATGCGCAGCATGTCTGATGCCGCGCGGTTCAAGTACACCACCGTGCTGTTTTTGTCAATTGCAAGAATGCCCTCGTCCAGTCCGTCCAAAATATCCATCTGCTGCAGAAACAGACGGCGGAAGTCGTTCGGCTCATAGCCAAGCAAATCGTCCTTGATGCGGCGCGACAGGCGCAGGCTAAGCATGCCGCCGAAAAACAGCGCCGCAACACCGACCAGCACATGTGACAGCAACGTGAGAAAAACCATCTTGCGAATGGAGCGCATATAGATGCCCGCCATCGTAAAGCCGCTGATTTTCCCGTCTGTCGAATAAATCGCCGCATACGCACAGCGGTCTGTGCCGGACGGCGCATCGCTGTTGTGCAGCAGTGTGGAATCATCCTGCGTCAGATTATCCATAATGTCCTCGCTGAGCGGTGCGAGCTGCGACACGTCATGTGAGCCGGAAGCAAGATCATAGAAAGCAATCGGCTCTCCCGTCGGGTCATATACCGCCAGCACGTCAATACTGGACACACTGTCCACGGTACGTTTTATATATTCATTCGCTTGTTTTGTGTCAATATGATCCATGAGAACCGGCGCGTTCGCCATGACCTGCGCTGCGCTGATTAACGACTGATCGCGCGCTTCATTTTCCTGTCTGAAGCTCAAAATCAAATTCGCGCCGAGCGAAAGTAACAGTGCAACGACGATTCCTTGCACAAGGATGGTGCGAACCTGATTATATATCGTCGAATTTGCAATTTTTTCCTTTTCCATATGCAAAACCTCTCCGCACAGTTTTTCTTTTTATCATACCACATTCCCTAGATTTCGGCAAACCTCCAAAATTCTGGTGAAATGTTATCAAATCTGCTTTTGATATTTTATAAGAAATAGGCAATATGTGCATTTTTTATTTTTTTTAGTTTTTTAAGCTTGTTTTACCGATTTGCGGTGACTAAAATAGGGGGCAGATTGAAAAGCAAGAAAGTGGTGATGCATCATTGGAAGAAATCAAAGCGGAACTCAATGCGCAGCTGCAAAGTAAGATTGCATTTGACATTCCGCTGTTCGGCGGGATTCCGGTACCGCAGTCGACCGTCATTACTTGGGTCATCATGGCCATTCTGACGGCGCTCGCCATCTGGCTGACACGCGGCTTGAACCGCAAGCCTGGCCGCCGTCAAGTCGCGGCTGAAACCTTTGTCGGCTTCATCAACGGATTCTGCAAGAACACACTCGGCGAGAAATACTGGCGCACCTTCGCTCCGTACCTCGGAACAGTCGGCCTGTACTTGGGTCTTGCCAATATCTCCGGTCTGTTCGGCGTCACGCCTCCAACCAAGGATTTGAACGTCACAGCCGGTCTGGCAGTCATGAGTGCAATCCTCATCTATGGTGCACAGTTCCGGTATCACGGTCTGGGCGGCGGACTGAAAAAGTTCGGTCAGCCGGTCGCTATCGTCGCACCGCTCAATGTCATGGAAATCGGCATTCGCCCGCTGTCGCTGTGCATGCGACTGTTCGGCAACATCTTTGCAGGCTTCGTCATCATGGAACTGCTCAAAATGCTGATGCCTGTCGTTTTACCTATTCCGTTCAGCCTCTATTTTGATGTGTTTGACGGCATGCTGCAGGCAATCGTATTTGTGTTCCTGACAACCCTATTCCTTTCGGAATCTTTGGATTAAGTAAACAACCTATCGTATTTGAAATTTAGGAGGAAATTAAAATGAACGTAGCAATTGGCGCAGGTTTGGCAGTATTGACTGGTATTGGTGCTGGTATCGGCATCGGCATTGCAACCGGTAAGTCTTCGGAATCCATCGCTCGTCAGCCGGAAGCTGCCGGCAAGATCAGCCAGAACCTGATTCTTGGCTGTGCACTGGCAGAGGCAACCGCTATTTACGGCTTCCTGATTGGTATTCTGCTGATCTTCATGGGCTGATCGGAGGCGAAACCCGATGATCCTGAATTTAAACTGGCAAATCATCTGGGTGTTTGTCAATCTGCTCATTCTGTTCCTGCTGATGAAAAAGTTCCTGTTCGGCCCCATCACCAAGATGCTGGACAACCGAGCAAAGAGCGTTGCTGACACGCTGGATCAGGCGGATGAACGTCTGGCTGACGCGGAAAAGCAGAAGGCGGAATACACCCAGCAGCTGGCAGATGCCCGCGGCGAAGCATCCCGTATCATAGAGGAAGCACGCAAGCGTGCGGATCTCGCATACAGCCGCCGCATGAACGAGGCGGAAAAGGACATTCAGCGCCTCAACGAACAGGCTGCGCGTCAGCGCGAAGCAGACCGCGAGGCCATGCTCAAGTCCGCCAAGCAGCAGATTGCCGCTCTGGTTCTGCTGACCACCGCCAAGGTGTCTCAGCACGCCATGAACGCAGACGCAGACCGCACCATGCTCGATTCCTTTTTGAACGAAGCGGGTGACGAGTTATGAGTACGACGGCACGCCGCTATGCGGCCGCCCTTCATAACTGCGGCTGCTCAGTAGACAGCCTGAGACAAACGGCACAGTATTTGATGGACAGCGCTCCCCTTTGGGAAGCGCTGTGCAGTCCCGCTGTACAGGCGAAGGAAAAGAAGGCAGTGCTCAACCGCCTGCCGGACTTCACAGATGACAAACATCTGAAAAATTTTTACGGACTGTTGGCTGAAAAAAGCCGCTTTTCTCTCCTTCCGGAAATCGTAGACGAATACCGGAAGCTGGAGATGCGGCAGCACGGAGAGGGACTTTGCGTCCTGCGCTGTGTGCGCGATCCGGGCGATGACGCGCTCAGCAAACTGGCGAAACTGCTTTGCAAAAAGCACGGCTATCAGTCCCTTACTTTTGAAATTGTATTGGACCCCGAAGTCCTTGGCGGCTTTGTCTTTGAACTTGACGGGGTAACCTATGATAAGAGCGTCCGCGGGCACATTCATGCCCTGGCGCAAAGTCTGCAAGAGGGGTGAACAGCTTGAATCATTCAGACGAAATTATATCCATTCTCCAAGAGGAGATTGAACAATATGACAGCCGCACCCGCCGCGCAGAGACCGGCACAGTGCTCGAAATCGGCGACGGCATTGCGACTGTATACGGTCTCGACCGCGCCGTTTACGGCGAACTGGTTGAGTTTGAGACCGGTGTCCGCGGCATTGTGCTGAACTTGGAGCGCGACAGCGTCGGCGTTGTCCTGCTCGGCAGCGAAGAAGGTCTGCACGAGGGTTCCATCGTCAAGCGCACCGGCCGTGCAGCAGATGTTCCGGTCGGCGATGCGATGATCGGCCGTACCGTCAACGCATTGGGCGACCCAATTGACGGCCTCGGCCCGATTGCCTGCACCGAAACCCGCCCGATTGAGCATGAGGCTTCCGGCGTCGTTTCCCGCGAACCGGTTAATCAGCCGATGCAGACGGGTATCTTGGCCATTGACTCCATGGTTCCGATTGGACGCGGTCAGCGTGAGTTAATCATCGGCGACCGCCAGACCGGTAAAACATCCATCGCGATTGACACCATCCTGAACCAGAAGGGTCAGGACATGATTTGTATTTACGTTGCCATCGGTCAGAAGGCATCGACGGTTGCCAAGCTGCGCGGCACACTGGAAAAGGCCGGTGCGCTGGATTACAGTATTATCGTATCCGCGACCGCGGCAGATTCTGCGCCGCAGCAGTACATTGCACCGTATGCCGGTGCTGCCATCGGCGAGTATTTCATGAGCAAGGGCAAGGACGTCCTCATTGTATATGATGATCTGTCCAAGCACGCGGTTGCATACCGTACCCTTTCGCTTCTGCTCCGCCGCTCCCCAGGCCGTGAAGCCTATCCGGGCGATGTATTCTATCTGCATTCCCGTCTGCTCGAGCGTGCCTGCCGCCTGACCAAGGAATACGGCGGCGGCTCGATGACCGCTATTCCGATCATCGAAACACTGGCCGGTGATGTATCCGCATACATTCCAACCAACGTTATTTCTATTACAGACGGTCAGATTTATCTGGAAAATGACCTGTTCTTCTCGGGTCAGCGTCCGGCTGTCAACGTCGGTCTGTCGGTATCCCGTGTCGGCGGTTCTGCACAGACCAAGGCAATCAAGAAAACCTCCGGTACCCTTCGTATTGATCTGGCACGTTTCCGCGAGCTGGAAGTATTTACCCAGTTCAGCTCGGATCTGGACGAAGAGACCCGTCAGGCACTGGATCACGGCAAGCGGCTGATGGAAATCCTCAAGCAGCCGCTGTACCATCCGATGCCGGTTTGGAAGCAGGCTGTGATTCTGTATGTCGCAACCAACGGACTGCTCTCGGATGTCCCGCTTGATCGCGCAAATAAATTTGTCAAGGATTTTGCAGATACGCTTCAGTCCGAAAACAGCGCACTTGTCGAAGAAATCCAGTCCACCGGCACGCTCCCCGGCACGGCAGGTGAACAGATTCGCAAGGCACTGGAGTCCTATAAAGAACAGGTGAGCGCATCATGGCAGGCATAAAGGAAATCCGTACACGAATCGACAGCGTACAGCAAACGCTGAAGATTACCAATGCGATGTACCTGATCTCCTCCTCCAAGCTGCGCAAGGCGCGCCAGCAGCTCAACAATGTACAGCCGTACTTCACCAAAATCACCTCGACAATTGCGGACATTCTGCACCACACACCGGAAATGGAGCATATCTATTTTGATAAGCGTCCGGATGTTGCTGAACACAAAGTTGGCTATATCGTCATCACCGGCGATAAAGGTCTGGCCGGTGCATACAACCACAATGTTCTGCATTTGGCAGAGGAGCAAATTGCCAAAACGCCGAACTCGACCCTGTTTGTCATCGGTCAGGTCGGCAGAGTATATTTTGCAGAGCGCGGCATGCGCATTGACGGTGAATTTATGTACACCGCGCAGGATCCAAACATCCCGCGCGCCCGCGACATCACAGAGCTGTTTATCAAGCTGTTTCGTGAGAACCAGCTGGATGAGGTCTATATTGTATATACTGAAATGATTACCCCGATGCGGCTGGAGCCGAAAATGCAAAAGCTCCTGCCGCTGGATATTGACGCTTTCCCGTGGTCACCGCGTCCCGGCGAGGATGAACCATACCACCAGACCGTTACCTATGTCCCGAGTGCGGACAAGGTACTGAGCCAAATCGTTCCGGGTTACGTCAAAGGCGTGCTGTTTGGCGCCATGGTAGAGTCGTTCTGCTCCGAGCAGAACGCCCGCATGACGGCGATGGATTCTTCCACCAACAATGCACGAGATATGTTAAAGGAGCTCTCCCTGCGTTATAACCGCGCCCGTCAGGCTGCGATTACGCAGGAAATTACAGAGATTGTCGGCGGCGCACAGACGCAGAAAGCGGAACGCCCGCCGCTCCGCCGGGAAAAGCCGGCGCGTGTTGTCCGTTTTCTTGCAGACGGCAGCCGCGCACAGAAAGCGAGGAACGAATCATGGAACTGAAAGGCGCTGTAGCACAGGTGCTCGGACCAGTTGTCGACGTCGAGTTTGACGGCGGCAAGCTGCCGGAAATCAATGAAGCGCTGACCGTCGAGCTGGACGGCAAAAAGCAGGTCATGGAGGTTGCGCAGCATGTCGGCGGAGACACCGTTCGATGCATCATGCTGTCCCCAAGTGAAGGCCTGGGCCGCGGCGATACTGTTATCGCCTCCGGTCATACAATTGAAACTCCTGTCGGCGAAGGTACATTGGGTCGTCTGTTCAATGTACTGGGTGAGCCGATTGACGAAAAAGGTCCGGTACAGACCGATGAAAAATGGTCCATTCACCGTGAACCGCCGGCTTTTGCAAACCAGAATCCAACCACCGAGATTTTGGAAACCGGCATCAAGGTCATCGACCTGCTAGCTCCATATGCCCGCGGCGGTAAAATCGGTCTGTTCGGCGGCGCCGGTGTCGGCAAGACCGTCCTGATTCAGGAGCTGATTCGAAATATTGCCGCAGAGCACGGCGGCTACTCCATCTTTACCGGCGTCGGCGAACGCACCCGTGAGGGCAACGATCTGTGGCGTGAAATGGGCGAATCCGGCGTACTGAACAACACCGCGCTGGTGTTCGGTCAGATGAACGAACCGCCTGGAGCACGTATGCGCGTTGCGCTGACCGGACTGACCATGGCAGAGTACTTCCGTGACCGCCAGAAGCAGAACGTGCTGCTGTTCGTAGACAACATCTTCCGTTATGTACAGGCAGGTTCTGAGGTGTCCGCCCTGATGGGCCGTATGCCTTCCGCCGTTGGCTATCAGCCGACGCTGGCGGATGAGGTCGGCGCGCTGCAGGAGCGTATTACCTCGACGCGTGACGGTGCGATCACATCGGTACAGGCTGTCTATGTCCCTGCCGATGACCTGACCGACCCTGCTCCGGCTACCACATTTGCACATCTGGATGCCACCACGGTTCTGTCTCGTAAGATTGTAGAACAGGGCATTTATCCGGCTGTCGATCCGCTGGAGTCCACTTCCCGTATTCTGGAGCCGGACGTTGTCGGTGAGCGCCATTACAAGGTTGCCCGCGGCGCACAGGAACTGCTGCAGCGCTATCGCGAGCTGCAGGACATCATTGCCATCCTCGGTATGGAAGAACTGAGCGCAGATGACCGCAAGACGGTTGACCGCGCACGCCGTATGCAGCAGTACTTCTCTCAGCCGTTCTTCGTTGCAGAAACCTTTACCGGTCTGGAAGGACGCTATGTGCCGCTGGATGCCACACTCAATGGCTTTGAGGCTCTGCTCGGCGGCGAACTGGACGAATATCCGGAGTCTGCCTTCTCTATGGTCGGCACCGTCGATGAAGTCCGTGAAAAGGCACGCGCACAGGGGGCAGTTTAATGGCTAAGACGCTCTATCTGGAAATCATCACCCCGGAAAAGCAGTTTTTCACAGGAAATGTGGAAGGCATTGTCCTGCCCGCACTGGACGGTCAGTACGGCGTACAGCCGGGACATGAGCCGATTGTCACGGCGCTGGAGCCGGGCAATGTACGGTACTGTGTGGACGGCGCATGGAAAGAAATCGTTGTCACACAGGGCTTTGCAGAGATCATGCCGGATTATGCCATCATGCTGGTATCTACTGCAGAACGTCCGGATGAAATTGACCGCGCACGTGCAGAACGTGCAAAGCAGCGTGCAGAAGAGCGTCTGCGCCAGCAGCAGAGCATTCAGGAGTATTATCACTCCAAGGCAGCACTGGCGCGTGCGATGGCACGTCTGAAAGCATCCGGAAAATAAATTTTGTTCTCTCTCTCTTAATATCGATATACAATACAAAATCCCGAAGCTGTCCGACCGGATGGCTTCGGGATTTGTCTTGTCTGATTGTTATTTGATTTCTCTCGGCATTCCTCCCCAATCGCGCGCGAGAAAGACAATTGCCATGATGCCGACGAGCCGAAAAAAGTATATACGCATTTCACTTAGTTAGCTAAGTAATATCCCGAATAAAAACCTGCGCTCGCATGCAATCACAGGTTTTGAATCATTTTTTTGGTAATCGCCAGCCATTGTTCCTGCTGTTCTTTGGAAATGCCGTCGAGCAGACGCGACTCCAGCGCCTGCACCCCGTGCAGAACGTTTTCTTTATTTTGCAGCGCTTTTTCGCTTGGCACAATCCGTTTGAATCTGCCGTCATACGGAACCGGCTCGCGGGTAATCAGTCCATTCTGCTCCATTTTTTTAATCAACGCACTCGCCGATGACGGACGCATACCAAATTCCTCCTCCAAATCCTTTTGGAAGATTTCGCTGTCCGTATGCGCCAAAATAAAATGCAGAATTTTTCCCTCTGCACCGCTGTACTCTCCGCACGACGCCAGTGCGTCAATTTCACGGCGCAGACGATTGGCAAGAATGCCGATATATCTTGAAATATGTTCGTTCTTGATCATAGAATCCCTTCTAACCAATTAGTTTTCTAAGTATAGCACGGAATCCAAGCCGTGTCAACGCGAATACAGGCACCCTCCCAAGCGGGAAGGTGCCTGCGTTCTGTGAAAATGTGCGATGTTATCCGATCTTATCGCAGAACTGCACGAGAATGGTCGCCATTTCGGCTCTCGTGGATTCGCCCTGCGGAACGAACATGTTATCGCCTCTGCCTACCATCAGGCCGGTTGCGTGCATTCTATGCACTGCCTTGCCTGCATAAGCGGAAATCTGGTCGTTATCTGCAAACGCAGAGACTTCGGACTCCGGCAGATTGATCTTTGCATAGTCCATGTAATTGGACAGCATAACAGCGGTCTGTTCTCTCGTAATATTTTCATTCGGAGAGAACGTTGTCGGAGAGGTTCCGGCTACAATGCCGTTTTTCTGTGCCCAATTGACATATGCACAGAAGTAATCCTCTTCCTTGACGTCGGCAAACTTGCTCTTGCCTGCGTATGCTGCGGTGTCAATCTTTGCCAGGCTGCCCAGCACCTTGACAAACATGCCGCGTGTCATGGCAACATCCGGAGAGAAGGTCGTCGGAGAGGTTCCGTCAAACAGATGCAGCTTTTCTGCGCGCTTGATGTAATCCTCTGCCCAATGATTCTCAATATCCGTAAACTTGGTCTCGTCTTCCTGACCTTCGCCTACGGTGCCGTAGTCGTCATAATCCTTTGCGTAGTTCTTGTAAACCGTGCTGTCCTGATGGCCTGCTGCGCCTTCAAACGTGCCCTTCTGCCAATCAACCAGCGTGTTCCAAGTCTTGGTCTCGCCTGCAGTCAGTGCGTACTCGTTGAGAACCGGTACGCTGGATTCGGTTGCGTTCAAATCCGATACAAACTTGGTGATGATGCGGGCATACTTTGCCTTTGCCATACCGGTCAGATCTGCAGCGCTGCTGCCGTTTGCCAGCTCTACCTTCTTTTCTTCCTTGACGGTCTTGCCGTCATCGGAAGTCTGTACGGTTGCGGTAATCGAAGCCTTGCCTGCAAACGCTGCATTGTAAGCCAGCTTGGTCGGTGCATCGGTGATTTCTACCCATTCTGTCGTATGCGTACCTGCGGTGTCAATATTGCTGCTCTCGAAGTCCAGCCAGATCTTCATGTTGTCAGCGGATGCGCCGCCTGCGGTCGGATCGTTGCGAACAGCTGTCACTTCATCTTCCGACAGCTTGGAGGTGTAGAATCGTACCTGAGAAACAGCACCCGGAAGCATGGTGTGATACATGCCGCGGTTGCGCTTGGTCTGCAGGGTATTCTTGAAGCCCAGACCGATGTACATCGGCTCGCCGTCCCACGTCTTAATCGGCGCGGTGAATGCCGGCTTATCTACGTGTGCAGAATGCAGCTCATTCTCATAAGAATCGCCGCCGGTCTCGAAATCAAATGCACTGGTGTACTGTACCCAAGTGTCCTTCTTGATGCCAAAGTTTTCGTCGCTGCCGTCGTTCCAGCTGAATTCACCGTTGTCGTCCTGCAGGCATACACCGTATGTCACCTTACCGGTTTCACGAATTGCCATGCGGAACATGTACGGCGTGCCCCAGCCAAGGCCAATGCCCTTGACCATCAGCGGGTTGTGATCCGGAATGGCACCCTTGCCGTCCAAATCAACATACTGCTCGGTCAGCTCAGAAACGCCGCCCTTGGTGGTGCCTGCGCTCGGCAGGTTTGCCCATACCATACCGGTCATGGAATCCTTCGGCGTATAACTGCCGCTATCCGGAATTTCCAGATAATCGCGCTTGCCGTCCAGAACCAATGTCTGCTTGCCGTTGTCATCCGTGCCGTATTCCGGCTGGCCATGAACATACGCATTGTTGCCGTTGCCCGACTTGTCCTTGACAACCGGCATACCCTGAATGGAGCCTTCTACGGTGATGGTCTGCGGCTTTGCATTGCCGATGGTTACTTCGTAATCGCCTGCTTTGTCAAACGTATACGAGAACTCTGCCACCTTGGATTCACCGGACTGCAGAGAATACTGCTTGCTGTCCTTGGTCTCGCCGTTTACCTTAAATTCTGCGTTAAATGTACCTGCATCGTTGCCAATGTTGTTGACATCTGCCTTGATGTGCAGCACGTTGCTGGTCGGATCGCTGACATCCTTATCGCCCTGCTTGATGCGAACATTGGCATAATCCGCCGTCGGCTCGCGATAGGTGACATTGACATCCGCGGTCTTGTCAGCCAGCTTCAGCGTATGCTTGCCAAGCGATTCCATGCGGAGTGTTCCGCTCAAAGTTGCTGATTTGCCCGGATCCAGCGTGACAATGCCGTCCTCAAACTGATACAGATAGCGTGTTTTGCCATTGTCGTCAACCGGAATGACAGCTGCTGCCAGTCCCTTGCCCACGTTGGTCACGGTTGCCTTGACTGTCACTTCACCGTTGTACAGAACTTCTGTCGGCTCAATGGAAATATCCGACCATTTCAGCTGCTGCTTTTCCTTTGCAACCAGCGTGGTATTGGCGAGCTTGCTCTCTGCGCCTTCACCGGTTGCGCCGTAGTTTTCAACCTTCAGAACGTCAGAACCCTTATCGCGCGTGATATAGAAGAAATCACCCTTCTTGTTATAAGTTCTTGCGTCCTGATGCGTCAGATAAATGGTGCCGGCGCCGACTTCCGGATTGGAAGATACGGCACGTGCATAGCTGTGCGTATGACCGGAAAGCATCAGATCAACCTTGCCCGGCTCGATGACGTCCGGAATATACCGCTTGGTGTATGCATCGGATACCGGATGGTGCATCATAATCATGCGGAAATCCGCCTTGGTTGCGGCGTCGGTTTTCAGATCTGCCTTGAGCCAATTCATGGCGTTTTCAATGGTCTTGAGCGTTGCTTCGTCAGCCTGTGCGCCGGTAGCTTCCGAGTTCATCTGGAACAGACCCCACGGGTTGCTGTTCATCGTGATGATGTGAATGCCGCCGTAGTTGAACGAACTGTCGCCCTCTACGGTTCCGCCGTATTCCTGATCCTGAATCGAGTATACATACGTGTTAAAGTATACGCCGCCCTGATCATGGTTGCCGCTGGAATACACAATCGGATAGCTGTGGATAAAATCATTGTCCGCCTTGCCCTGGAACCAGAAGCTGAACTGCTCTGCCTGTGCACCGGTGCCTTCTACCATGTCACCACAGTGCAGCATAACATCCGGATCAAACTCCTTGACCGCCGCATCCAGCTCGTTTCTGGTCGCAAAAATGTGCGAGTCAGACAGGGTAATCATGCGAATCTGGCTCGGATCGCTGCTCAGCGTCCGGAAGCTCGCAGAGCAGGTCTCGCCATTTTCCAGCTTGACCTCGTAGTAATACCGCGTGCCAGCCTCCAGATTGTCCAGCTTGTAATGGAACAGATTCATCTTTTTTCCCTGAAAATCCGGTGCATCTTCGTTCACGTTTACCGAGATTGGATCGCACAGAGCCTCCTTGTCCGTGCCATATGCGATGGTCGAGGGCACATTTTCTGTGCTTTCCCATACGACGACCATACTGTGTTCTTTTGGTGCAAGCAGGTACGGGCCGTTTTTGAACTTGGCGCCGACATCATCCGCCTGAGAAACCGTTGGAAGAACGCCTACGATCATGATGACCGCCAGGAACATCGCCTGCATTCGTTTGAATACTTTACTCATTCGTCTTTCTCTCCTCTCTAAAGAAATCCGTTCTCTTGCGTGCAAAATCCTCCTTTCTGCTGCACACAGCTGTTTTTCTGCCACAGGTTTTCTCTCTTTGTGAATATTCTGTGATAGATTTGTTAAAACATCTTAACACTTTGTAAAATAAAATTCAATAAATTTTACAAAACTTAAAATAAAACTCTATTTGTCACAATTTTTTACTGAATTTTTTGTGCATTTTTCTCGTAAATCATGGAATTTATTTCAAATGTTCACAAAAGAAAAGACACCGTTCCATTGGAACAGTGCCTTTCATCAAAATCTGCGGCGTCTTAGAATTCTACCTCAGTGTACAGATCGACAATTTCCGGCTCGTCAAACATCTCGCCCAGCTGCGGAATGATGCGCTGAAAATGCTCGGTCGCATTGTGCGTATCAATCGCTGCCTGATCCTTCCAGTATTCGATGAAGCAGTGAACGCGCTCATCCGAGATGCTCTGGTTGGATGTGTACGAGATGTTGCCCTCTTCTGCCTGAGACTTTGCAACCAGCTCGCGGGTCAGCTCGCGATATTTCGCAATGCATTCTTTCTTGATGACCTGTCTTGCCGTAATCTTAATCATAAATATATCCTCCTTGTCGTGTCTCGGGAATTTTTTGTCCCACTCGCATTATACCGAATATGATGCCAAAAGAAAAGCGCTGTGAAAAAAATTTTCTTCTTTTCTCGGTATCTGCTATAATAAAACCATTCAATTGCACGAGGTGATGGACATGGGCTATATTCGCCGCCCTTCTTACTATAAAAATTTCCGCTGTATTGGCTCAGCCTGCACGGACAACTGCTGTATCGGCTGGGAAATCGAGGTCGATGCGGACACGCTCGCCTATTACCAAACGGTTTCCGGCTCTTTTGGTGAAAAACTCCGCGCGAGCATTTCCGCTCCCGCACCGCAGACCGGAACCGCGCATTTTTTCATGGACAAGCAAAACCGCTGTCCGCTGCTCGATGCCTGTAATCTCTGCGAAGTCTACAAGCATTTGGGCGAACAGCACATGGTGCAGATTTGTACGGATCATCCACGCTACTTTGGCTGGTTCTCCGGCGGCAGAGAGGATGGACTTGGTCTGTGCTGTGAGGCTGCTGCGCATTTGATTTTGCAGGAAACCGGCTATCCCCAATGGGAGATTCTTCAAGAGCCGGATACATCCGATACAGACGAAAAAACAGAGCACGGCATCGAACAGACACTATTTTCTATGCGCGAACAGCTCTTTCATCTCATCAAGCCGGAAGCATCCGTCTCATTTGACGAAAAAACAGATGCGATATACCGCGCCGCCCGCGCCATGCAGGATCAATATGACGCCGTTGTATTCGGCTTTCCGGCAGACGAGACAGAGGAAGATTTATTTTGCTGGTCAAAGGCTTTTTGGAACGAAGCCTGCCTGACGCAGATTTTTGACCAATTGCTGCAAATGGAAATCAATCGACCGGATTGGAAAGACCATCTGCTTTGTATCAAAATACAGCTTTCCGACCTGCTGCATGCCCGTCCGGCTTTTTTGCAATTTTATCAGAAAAAGTGCTATGAATATGACCAATTACTGCTGTATTTTGTGTATCGCCATTTTATGAACGCACGCGATGATGACGCCGTGCGCGAAAAGGTACAGTTTGCGCTCATCAGCACCGCGGTCATTCAAGTACTGGATATTTTTCATTGGATGACGCACGGAACGCTGTCCCACTGGGATCAAATCTGTATTTGCAAAGCATATTCTCGTGAAATCGAATATGACGAAGAAAATACCGAATGTCTATCCAATTTCATATTCGATACCTGACAAAAAACCTGCCCAGAAAATTCTGCGGCAGGTTTTCTTTGTCAGGTAAAAATTAAAAATCTTGCACCATTTGATTGGACGCCTGCTCATCCAGCTGTGTCACCTTGGTGTCAATGACACGATAAATGCGCTGACACAGGTTCAGCACGCTGGGGCGATGCGTGGTCACGATGCAGGTCTTATTCGGATGCCGATGCATGATATTGCGCAGCACCTGTCGTTCGGTTGCGACATCCAATGCGCTGGTTGCCTCATCCAGCAGCAAAATCGGCGCATCTCGCAGCACTGCACGCGCAATGCTGATGCGCTGTGCCTGTCCCTCTGACACGCCTCTGCCACGTGTGCCGAGCAGGCTGTGGATGCCGTCCGGCATCTTTTGTACAAACTCCCATGCGCACGCAGTCTCAAGCGCCTGCTTGATTTCTTCCTCGGTTGCATCTTCCTTGACCACACGCAGATTGTCCGCGATGGTGCCGGACATCAGTGTATTTCCCTGCGGCACGTATGAAAAATATCGTCGGGTGTCTGCATGAATCGGCACGGTCTCTCCGTCCTGCGTGACCAGCTGAGCCGTGCCTTGGTTCGGATGCAGCAGTCCCAGAATCATGCGCAGCATGGTCGTCTTTCCCTCTCCGCTCGGTCCAACCAGCGCCACAATTTCTCCCGGAGAAGCAATAAAGTTGGAATCGGTCAGGACACGGTGCTCTTGGATATAGGCAAAATTCACATGCTCCAGCTGCACGGTAAATCCGTGCTGTGCGGCCTGCCGCATTCGTTCCGACTGTTCCGGCATATGTACTTCGCGCGGCAGTTCCACCAGCTCCCGAATGCGCCGCGCAGACACGGCGCTGTTTAACATACCCGGAATAATGCGCACCAGATTGGAAAACTGATTGGACAGCTTAGAGCGCTGCTCCAAAAACAGAGTCATGGTTCCATACAAAATATCTCCCGTCCACAGCCGAAACAGGCAATATCCAAACGCGAGAAAGGACACGCCTGCCGACAGCACTGACATGCCGATGTTCGTCTTGATGGTAAACAAATTATATGCCAAATTGGTCTGTTTGAATCGCTCCTGCCAGCCTCGCAGCCCCTTGCTGTAGTGTTCCATCACGCCGAACGATTTGATGGTGTCAAAGTTGTAAAAAGTCTCCACCTCATAGTTCATCAACTTGCTGTTGACCTCCAGCACCTTCCGGCGGTATTCGCTGTTTTTCCGCATCAAATATCTGCCGGACAACAGCAAAATCGGCGCAGACAGCAGCGCAATCAGCGCCATGGTCGCATCGTAATACAAAATCACGGCGAGCGTTGCAGCGATGCTGTATACATAAATAATCAAATTGGGCAGCCAGCTCACGGCGTTGCTCGCGACGGTATTGACGTCATTATTAAACCGATTGAGAATATCGCCATTTTCAAACTGTGAGATGCTCAGCCAATCCGCGTCAATAATCCGGTCAAAAATATCCGCCTGCATATCGTTGTTGACATAAATAGACAGCTTTGTCGAATACCGATTGACCAAGCTCGTAAACAGCAGGCTCACAACCATGCTTGACACCATAATGACCGCGACCAGCCACAGCTTTTCAAACTGATACCCCGTGATAATGTCAATCATATACTTGCTCGCAACCGAGGAAACCAATCCCAGCGTGGAGCTGATGATACCGATGATGGTATAACAGATAATAACCTTTGTATATTTTCGGCTGTAGGAAAAAATCCATTTCCAATCCTCAAAAAAATCCGAAAACGTGCCGTCATCCAATTTATTCAGCAGTGTCTGTACAAAAACCGAACGCAAAATTTTATTGAATCCGGAATACTGCATTGCTCTCATCCCCTCGTTTCGATATGCTTTATTGTAGCATTGCAAAAAAGCAGGGTCAACCGGTATTCCGTCAGATATTGCGGTAAACCGTCACATTTTTCTTTTTCTCTCGGCGTTTTTATGCTATGATATGGTTAGTGCGTTTAGAAAGGACTTTCTATGATTGACATACACACCCACATTCTTCCGGGATTGGATGACGGCTCACAAACGCTTTCTGATTCGCTGGAAATGGCAGAACTTGCGCTGGAAAGCGGCGTGGACACCATTATTGCCACCCCGCATAGCAACCAGCTCGGCCGATTTGAAAACTTTGATCTTGTTCACTTGAAGCATGTATTTTCACGGCTTCAACAGGCGCTGCAGGAAGAAGGAATCCCGCTGACCCTGCATCTCGGCATGGAGATTTTTGCCTCTGAGGATTTGTGCGAAAAAATACAGGCGGGGGCGCTGCTCAGTCTCAACCGCTCCCGCTATTATCTCGTGGAATTCGCCTTCGATGAAGCACCGGAATTTATCGGTGATATTCTCGACGGCATGTTATCTGTCGGTGCGATTCCGGTCATCGCCCATCCGGAGCGGTATTTCTGCGTGCAGGACTATCCGTCGCTGATTTATCACTGGCTGCAGCTCGGCTGTTTTACGCAGCTCAACAAGGGCAGCATTTTGGGTAAATTCGGCAAACATGCACAGATTGCAGCAGATTATCTGCTGCGGTACCGGCTTGCCACCTGCATTGCCAGTGATGCCCACAGCCCCGTGATGCGCACGACACATATGCGCGACATCATCGAGTATCTGTTGGAAACCTACGGCGAACGCGAAATGCTCCGTCTATTATTTGAAAATCCCGACCGCATGATATACGATCGGGACATTCCACATCACGGCAGCCTGCCGGAGCGCAGGCGCGGCCTATTCTTTTGAGTGGTATCTATGATGAAACAGTTAGACACATATACCTATGTTTCCGCGCTGCGCGAGCTCGTCGCATCCGGTCAAACCGTCAGCGTGCGCATTGCCGGAAACAGCATGGCGCCGTTTCTCGTTGACACGCGCGACAGCATTTACTTTCGCGCACCGGACAGACCGTTTCGGCGCGGAGATATGGTATTTTATCAGCGCGAAACCGGACAATATGTCATGCACCGCATTGCACGCGTTGGGCCGGAGGGCTGCTATCTCGTCGGCGATGCACAGCAGCTGCTAGAGGGTCCGATTGCACCGGAGCAAATATTCGCGGTTGTTGTGCAAGTGCAGCGCAAGGGCATATGGATTAACGCATCCAATTTCTGGTGGAAATTTTTCGCCGGACCTTGGCTGACGTTGCTTCCCCTGCGGCGCGTGCTGCTCAGGCTATACAGCATTTTTCTGCACCGATAACTTATTTAATGCCGAGCAGCTCTTCCGCCTGCTTCTTTTCTTGTTCAGACGGCGGGCGCACGCCCTCCAACGTGTACGGAATGCCGAGCTTTTCCCACTTGAACAGACCCAGTGTGTGATACGGCAGTATCTCTACGCGTTCTACCGTGCGCAGACCGGCGATAAATGCGCCGGTCTTTTTCAAGCCTTCCGGATCGTCTGTTAGTCCCGGAACAAGCACATGACGAATCCACATCGGCTTTCCGTGGTCGGACAGATAGGTTGCCATCTGTAAAATGTTCTGATTGGTTTTGCCGGTCAATGCGCGGTGCTTATCGTCCTCAATTTCTTTGAGATCCAAAATCACGAGATCCGTGACTTCCATGAGTGCATCGAATTTCTGTAAAAACTCTGGTTCCATAGAAAATGGCTGTCCCGCAGTGTCCAATGCTGTGTGGACGCCTTTTTTCTTTGCCTTTTGGAAAAATTCCGTCACAAATTCCATTTGCAGCAGCGGTTCTCCGCCGCTGACGGTAATGCCGCCGTTGTTTTTCCAATAATTGTGATAGCGATACGCGCGCTGAAACAGCTTGTCCGCCGTCCACGGCTGCCCGACACCGCACTGCCATGTTTCCGGATTATGGCAGTATCGGCAGCGCAGCTGACATCCCTGCAAAAAAACAATAAACCGAACACCTGGACCATCCACAAGACCGAAGGTCTCCAAAGAATGCACATAGCCTGTCTGGCTCATGATTTGTCTCCTTTCTGCAAAAAATGCTGACTCCCACGGGAGGGAGGCGCGCTCCCTCCCGCAGAAACCAGCATACATCATTTCTATTTGTTGTCAATCGTATGGATTACATCACCTTATGGCAGGTTCTTGCAATAACATCCAGCTGCTGCTCCCGCGTCAAGTCGATGAACTTAACGGCATAGCCGGATACACGAATCGTAAAGTTGGCGTACTCTTCCTTTTCCGGATGCTCCATCGCGTCAATCAGCTTTTCTGTGCCGAATACATTGACGTTCAGGTGGTGTGCACCCTGATCAAAATAGCCATCCATAACCTGCACCAGATTGCCGATGCGTTCCTGCGGCTCATGTCCCAGTGCATCCGGATTGATGGTCTGGGTGTTGGAGATGCCATCCAGTGCCCAATGATACGGCAGCTTTGCCACCGAGTTCAGAGACGCCAGCAGGCCGTTCTGTTCTGCACCATAAGACGGGTTTGCGCCCGGCGCGAACGGCGTCCAAGCCTTGCGACCGTCCGGCATAGCACCGGTGAACTTGCCGTAAACCAGATTGGATGTGATGGTCAGAATCGAAGTCGTTGCCTCAGAATTGCGGTAGGTATGACGGCGCTTGACCATCTCGAGGAAGGTCTTGAGCAGCCAAATACCAATGTCATCGGCGCGGTCATCGTCATTGCCGTACTTCGGGAAGTCGCCTTCGATTTCAAAGTCTGTAATCAGACCGTGCTCGTCACGAAGTGCCTTCACCTTTGCGTACTTGATCGCACTCAGCGAGTCAATGACATGCGAGAAGCCTGCAATACCGGTTGCGAACGTACGGCGAACATCGGTATCAATCAGCGCCATCTCTGCTTCTTCATAATAATACTTGTCATGCATGTACTGAATCAGGTTCAGGATGTTGACGTACAGGCCTGCCAGCCAATCCAGCATCGGAACGAACTTCTTCATGACATCGTCATAGTCCAGATATTCGCTGGTGACCGGAGCGTATGCCGGACCGACCTGCTCAAAGAACTTTTCATCTACACCGCCATTGAGCGCATACAGCAAGCACTTGCCGAGGTTGGCGCGGGCGCCAAAGAACTGCATTTCCTTGCCCGTCTGCGTTGCGGATACACAGCAGCAGATCGAGTAGTCATCGCCCCAAACCGGCTTCATGACATCATCATTCTCATACTGTACCGAGCTGGTAGCAATCGAAATCTTGGATGCGTACTTCTTAAAGGTCTCCGGCAGAGCGGACGAATACAGAACTGTAAGATTCGGCTCC
The DNA here is from genome assembly GCF_018918345.1 of Butyricicoccus intestinisimiae. Taxonomy (NCBI): domain Bacteria; kingdom Bacillati; phylum Bacillota; class Clostridia; order Eubacteriales; family Butyricicoccaceae; genus Butyricicoccus; species Butyricicoccus intestinisimiae. The sequence continues at coordinate 102,789 of NZ_JAHLQI010000006.1, read as the reverse complement.
GGAGCCGGACCCATGTTTTCCAGTGTATGCAGGAAACGGAAGTCGTTCTTGGTTACCATCGAACGACCGTCCATGCCGATGCCTGCCACTTCCAGCGTTGCCCAAACCGGATCGCCGGAGAACAGCTGATTATACGACGGAATGCGCGCAAACTTAACCATGCGGAACTTCATGGTCAGATGGTCAATCAGTTCCTGTGCCTCGGTCTCTGTCAGGATGCCTGCGTCCAGATCGCGCTGGATGTAAATGTCCAAGAAGGTCGAGATGCGGCCGACACTCATGGCAGCGCCGTTCTGTGTCTTGATGGCAGCGAGGTAGCCAAAATACAGCCACTGGCACGCTTCCTTGGCGTTCTTTGCCGGCTTGGAAATATCATAGCCGTAAATCTTCGCCATTTCCTTCATGCCCTTGAGCGCGTTGATCTGGCGAGCAACTTCCTCGCGCAGGCGAATGACATCATCGGTCATCACACCGTCGCCCACGTTGGACTTGTCCAATTCCTTCTGTTCAATCAGGAAATCAATGCCGTACAGCGCCACGCGGCGATAGTCACCGACGATGCGGCCGCGTCCGTATGTATCCGGCAGGCCGGTCACAATATGTGTGTGACGCGCCTTTTTCATTTCCGGTGTATATGCTTCAAATACCGCCTGATTGTGCGTGCGGCAATACTTGGTAAAAATCTCATGCAGCTTTTCGGACGGCTGATAGCCATAGGTCGTGCACGCCTGTTCTGCCATCTTGATGCCGCCGTACGGCATAAACGCGCGCTTGAGCGGCTTATCCGTCTGCAGACCGACGATCTGCTCGAGATCCTTCAAGTTTTCATCAATGTATCCCGGTCCATACGCCGTCAGGCTGGAAACAATCTCTGTCTCCATGTCGAGCACGCCGTCCTTTGCGCGCTCCTGCTTCTGCAGCTTCTGCAGCGCGCCCCACAGCTTATCGGTCGCCTCGGTAGCGTCTGCCAAAAAAGCCTCATCGCCGTCATACGGCTGGTAGTTTTTCTGGATGAAGTCTCTTACGTTTACTTCTTCCTTCCAGATACGTCCTTCAAAACCTTCCCACTGTTCGAAATCAACCATGGTCGTTTCTCCTTTTTTCAGTCAGATATGTGTTTTTGAATACGGAAAATGCGAATTTTTTGCATAAAAAATCCGCCCTTCCAAGCGTAAACAATGCCCAGACGGTCGGCAAAACAGCGATTCATACTCCATGTGGTGATTCCACTTCCGTCAGTTGTATGAACACTGTTATCATACCGATGTCCGCGAGAAAAGTCAATACCCTTTTTCAAACATTTTCCCGCAGCGCCGCCGCGCTGTGCATTTTGTTCATTAGCTTTAACTAATCTTTTTGTCAAGCTTTGCTCCGCCGCCGGATGAAGCGGCGGAGCAGCTTATCTCCATTATGCCACAAAAGTCATCCTGTGCTGACAATTATCTCTTGACGTTGAACGCCCCCATGCCCGGATACACAGCGCTGGCGCCCAGTTCTTCCTCAATGCGAAGCAGCTGGTTGTACTTTGCCACGCGCTCGGTGCGGCTCGGCGCGCCCGTCTTAATCTGGCAGGTATTGAGCGCAACCGCCAGATCCGCAATGGTCGTATCCTCGGTTTCACCGGAACGATGAGAAGAAATCGCGGTATAGCCCGCCTTATGCGCCATCTTAATGGCCTCCAGCGTCTCGGATACCGAGCCAATCTGGTTGAGCTTGATGAGAATGGAATTTCCGCAGCCGTTGTCAATGCCCTTTTTCAGCCGCTCGGTGTTGGTCACAAACAGGTCATCGCCAACCAGCTGCACAGTATCACCCAGCTCCTGCGTCAGCAGCTTCCAGCCGTCCCAATCCTCTTCATCCAGCGCATCTTCGATGGAGATAATCGGGTACTTTTCTACCAGCTGCTTCCAATGCGCAATCAATTGCTCCGATGTGAACTTGGTTCCTGCCTTCGGCAACACATATTCTCCCTTCTTTTCGCCCTTCCACTCGGAAGAAGCGGCGTCCATTGCCAGCATGAAATCCTTGCCCGGCACATAGCCGGCCTTTTCTACTGCCTTGAGAATATACTGGATGGCTTGCTCGTCGCTCGCCAAATCCGGCGCAAATCCGCCCTCATCGCCGACAGAAGTTGCAAGTCCCTCCGCCTTGAGCAGAGCCGCCAGCGCATGGAATACCTCTGCGCACATGCGCAGCGCCTCTCGAAAACTCGGTGCACCAACCGGCATAATCATAAATTCTTGCACGTCCACGGTATTGGCTGCGTGCGCACCACCATTGAGAATGTTCATCATCGGCACTGGCAGGCGATTGCCGGAGATACCGCCAAGGAACCGGTACAGCGGAATATCCAGCGCAATCGAAGCCGCGCGCGCAGCGGCAATCGACACCGCCAGAATGGCATTCGCACCCAAATTGGACTTGTCCTTGGTGCCGTCTGCCTGTATCATAGCTGCATCCACGGCATAGATATCCGAAGCGTCCATGCCCGCCAAAGCGTCCCGAATCGGGCCGTTGATATTGGCAACCGCTTTCGTCACACCTTTGCCCAAATATCTATTCGCATCTCCGTCGCGCAGCTCCAGCGCTTCAAATTCGCCGGTCGATGCACCGCTCGGCGCCGCACCTCTGCCAATCGCGCCGCCCGCTAGAACAACCTCTGCCTCCACGGTCGGATTGCCGCGGGAATCCATAATTTCGCGTCCGATTACTGTCTCAATCGTCAAGCAACTCATACGTTGTCTCCTTTCGCCATGTCTCTCTGGCATATGTGGTATTGTTATCTTTTTACTGGAACACAAATACCGGTTTTTCCCGATATTTATAATTAGCCTACGCTAATCACGTTTAGTATATCAGATAGGATAGTTTTGTCAAGATTGAATTGTTTTATTCCCGTTAATTTTCCTGCAAAAAAAGCGCCGGCACGTTTCATCGTGCCGGCACTCTGCTGTATATAGAGTTGTTTTTATGTTACACGAACTGATTGCGCGCAGAATCATACGCGTAATCCATTCCTGCCAATTTCTGTTCGATTTCCCGCTGATTAACACCCATATCGTGACACATCTGCTCCAAAGAGCTGTACTGGTCACGCAGTTTGGTGTTGACATAGCTGAGTAAAATCACTGGATCCTGTGGAATCATTCGGTTTCCTCCTCTTTTTCCGGTTCTTCGCGATTGATCGCCCGATACGCTTCCTCATACAATACTTCCTGCGCATCCAGCTTTTTCTCGCCGAGCATCCGGTCAATGTATTCTCGATTTCTGGTCTGCATCTTTCCCTTGGCGTCGTCCGCCAAAACCGTATCAAAGATGTGGCAAATCTGTTTTTTGATTGCCAAATCATAAATCGGCACGGCAACTTCTACACGCCGCAGCGTATTGCGGGTCATAAAGTCCGCAGATGAAATGTATACCTTTTCTTCCTCTCCCACGCCGAAGCGGTAAATGCGTGAGTGCTCCAAAAATCTGCCGACAACACTGATCACCGTGATGTTCTCGGTCAGCTCCGGCACAGCCGGCACCAGACAGCAAATGCCGCGGATAATCAATTCAATCTTGACGCCCGCTTCCGAGGCGTCAATCAGCTTTTCAATGATGTCCTTATCCGTCAGGGAATTCAATTTTACGCCGATGTACGACGGACGGCCATGCTTTGCCTTTTCAATCTCATCCTCTATCAGGGCGAGCACCTTATTTTGCAGGCAGTGCGGCGCCACCATCAAATGTTCGATGTGCGAAACGGTTTCGCCCATCAGCAGCGAACGAAAGACTTTATCGACATCCGTGCCAATATCGCGGTTTGCTGTCAGCAGCGACAGATCCGTGTACAGCCGCGCGGTTTTTTCGTTATAATTGCCCGTGCCGATCTGCGTAATGTACTGGAAGTCGTCCTCCCTCTTGCGCACAATCTGGCACAGCTTGCAATGTACCTTGTATTTGCCAAGGCCATAAATAATATGGCAGCCTGCTTCCTCCAATCTGCGCGACATCTCGATGTTATTGGCTTCATCAAACCGTGCACGCAGTTCCACCATAACAATGACTTCTCTGCCATTTTCCGCCGCTTCAACCAGCGCATCAATGATTTTGCTCTGGTCTGCCACGCGGTACAGCGTCATGCGAATGCTGATAACCGACTCGTCCTCCGCCGCCTCATGCAGCATGCGCAAAAACGGCTTCATGCTCTCATACGGATACGACAGCAGCACATCTTTCTTGCCAATCTGATCCAGCACGCTTTCCTTCATGTTCAGCGCCGGAGAATCGCACGGACTGCGCTTTTCGTAAAACAGCTCCGACCGATCGCGCAGATAATGCTGCAGCTGGAATACAAAGGACAAATCCAGCGGAGTATCCACACGAATGACATGCTTCATGTTGATGCCGAGATGTTTGGCGAGTTCCTTGCAGGTTTTTTTGTTGATGTCATGACTCAATTCCACGCGCACCGGACTCAAGCGGGTGCGCTGTTTGATGAGCTGTTCCATCACGCCGCGGTAGTCCAAGTCCTCATCATATACCTCGATGCCGTCAATGTCCGCGTTGCGCGTCACGCGCAAAATGGATTTTTCCTTGACGGAATAAGTCGGGAACAGCTTGGACGCAAACTGTAAAATCAGGTCTTCACACAGCATAAACGTACCCGGACGGGACGGAATCTCAATCAGGCGCTTAAATGCGCTGTTGGTGCACGGCACAAGACCGAGCTTGGATTTTCCGCTCTTGGTCGTGAGCAGCATCAGCGCATACAGCTCCTTGTTGTTGAGGAACGGGAACGGCTGCTGTTTGCCGATCAGCATCGGCATGAGAAACGGCGCGATGTTCTGGTCGAAATACGTCTCGAGCATCGCTATTTCTTTCTTAGACAGACGATTAAAGTTGATGAGATGCACGTTCTGCGGCTCCAGCTCGCCCATCAGCTGTTCATAAATCTTGGTTTTGAGTGCCTCAAGCTCGCGTGTGCGCTCCAAAATCGCCTCCACCTGCTGCTTGCTGGTCATATTGGTCTTGTTGTCTCGAATTTTTTCTCCCGCGTGCATCTGATCCATCAGGGTACCGACGCGCACCATAAAAAATTCGTCCAAGTTCGATTGATAGATCGACACAAACGACAGTCGCTCAGCCAGCGGCACATGCTCGTTTTCCGCTTCGCGCAACACGCGAACATTGAACTGCAGCCACGACAATTCTCGATTGGTATAACAGCTCAGCCTATGCTTTTCTTCCCTTTTTTCTTCTTTCTTATTTCGTTTGCTTTCCTTATCCATAGTTTTTTCCTCCCACACCAGCTTATGCTTGCGCGATATGCAGTAAAATTTCTGTCATAACATCCATTTGTTCCGCAATCGCGTGTTCATACGGTCCATGCAGGGCATATGCTCCGGTTCCAAGATTGGGGCACGGCAAACCGCGAAAGGACAGCTGCGCGCCATCCGTGCCGCCGCGCACCGGATTGGATACCGGCGTCAGTCCCACAGCGCGAATCGCCCGTTTTGCCTGTTCTACAGCGTCCGGATGATGCTGCAAAATCTCCGCCATGTTGCGGTACTGCTCGCGCAGTGTCAGCGCCGCTGTACCTGCTCCGTATGTTTCGTTGATTTTGCGCTCGATTTCGCGCATAGTTTGCTTGCGCTGTGAAAATTTCTCCGCATCATGGTCGCGGATGATATAAGACAGCTTTGCCGCAGAGACATCGCCGGACATATCGCACAGATGAAAAAATCCCTCGCGGCCTTGGGTCTTTGCCGGAATTTCATCCGGCGGCAGCATACCGTTAATTTCCATTGCCACCAGCGCGGCATTGACCATTTTGTCTTTCGCATCGCCCGGATGCACGGAGACACCGGCAATGCTCCAATCGGCAGCTGCAGCGTAAAAGGTTTCCCACTCCACTTCATTGGGTGCACCGCCGTCCACCGTATAGGCGTAGCTGGCACCGAATTTTTCCAAATCGAGCAGGGCGGCGCCGTGCCCAATTTCTTCATCCGGTGTAAAACACACACAGATTTTTCCGTGCGGAAGATTGTCCTGTACCAGTCGTTCGCACATGGTCAGAATTTCCGCTACGCCCGCCTTATCATCTGCGCCGAGCACCGTTGTTCCATCAGTCGTGATGACGGTCTTTCCAATCGCCTGTTTTAAATCGGGAAACTGTACCGTGTCCAGCGTGCGGCCGCTGGTTCCCAACGCGATTTCTCCGCCATCGTATTCTTTTACGATTTGCGGATGAATCTCCGAGGTGCCAAATTCATTGACAATATCTATATGCGCAATGAATCCAATCGGCGGACACTGTTCTCTGCCCGCCGTGGCAGGCAGAAATCCATACACATAGGCATGCGCGTCAACCGAAACGTCCGTCAGTCCAATGTCCCGCATGTCCTTCGCCAGCACCTGCGCCAGCGTCATCTGTTCCGGTGTTGACGGCGTTTGCTCCGCATGGTCTTCATCGCTTCCCGTGTAAATCACGGCATATTTCAACAATCGTTCGCTTGCTTTCATACGACTTTCCTTGTTTTACCTTTCCTATAAAAAGATGTATGTCTGCTATCTCTTGTTATTTTACCTCTTTTTGGTCAGAAAATCTACAAGATATCACTGCGAAACACAAAATGTAACAAAAATTTCATGTTTATTCAAACTCTTTTTGGAGATTCATGCTATAATACAGGTATTAAAATGTATCATGATAGAAAAGGAGGTTCGTTTATGAATCGCATCCTTATTATCGGCAGCGGCGCATCCGGTATGGCTGCCGCTATTTCTGCCGCACAAGCCAATTCTTCCGCCCAAATCACCATTTTGGACGGTCTGGATCGCATCGGCAAAAAAATTCTTGCCACCGGAAACGGCAGATGCAATTTGACCAACGCGCAGATTGCGCCGGGACATTATCACACGCAGAATACCGCCCGCCTGAACGAGCTGCTCGCAGACATGCCGGCAGAACGTCCGCTGACATTTTTCCGCGAGCTGGGATTGTACTGTACGGAAGAAGATCGCGGGCGCATCTATCCATACAGCCGACAGGCTTCCATGGTGCTCGATGTGCTCCGTCTGGCACTGCGGCGATACCACATACAAATCCAGCAAAACTGTACGGTTCGCTCGCTGTCTGTCGACAAGAAGGTGTTCACGGCGCAAACCGAATCCGGTAAAACCTTCTGTGCCGATGCTGTGATTTTAGCAGCCGGCGGACGCGCCGCGCCCAAGCAGGGCACCAACGGCACCAGCTATCCGCTTGCGCTGCAAATGGGTCATCGCTATGCGCGGCTGTACCCCTGTCTGGTTCCGCTGCGCTGCGGACAGCAGACAAGCATGCTCAAGCAACTCAAGGGCATCCGCGTCATTTGCCGCGCCACGCTGTTTGACGGCAAACAGAAGCTGACAGAAGAATTGGGCGAAGTACAGCTGACCGATTACGGTCTCTCCGGCATTCCCGCCCTGCAGCTGTCGTGCTGGATGAACAAACCCATACAGGAACAGGCATATACCGTTCGTCTGGATTTATTTCCGGACTGGCAGCACAACGAACTGCGCAGCATTTTGCAGCAGCGCGTCAAGCAGTATCCCACCGACAAGATCGAGGACAATCTGCTCGGACTCATCAACAAAAAGCTGCTGTTCGCCGCGCTGGAAACGCTGCATTTGACGCCAATTGACAGACCATCTTCTTCTCTGAAACGGCAGGATATCGACGCATTGGTGTCTCTGCTCAAGGGCTGGGACTTTCCGATTACCGGCGTACAGACATGGGATCACGCGCAGGTTACCGGCGGCGGCGTATTTTTGAACGAAATCGACAACCGATTCCGTTCCGTCAAGCAGCCGGGTCTGTTTCTCGCCGGTGAAGTTTTGGACATTGCAGGCGATTGCGGCGGATACAATTTACACTGGGCATGGTGCTCCGGCATAACAGCTGGCGAAGCCGCTGCAGAGTACATCGCGCACGAATAAACACGAGGAGATTATGCCATGAAAGAAGTCAAAAACCCCAAAAAGCCTCTGATCTTTTACTACGGAGTCATTTTGTTGGTCGTGATTCTGCTGAACCTGATCGCAGGGCCGATGCTCATGCAGCATCAAGTCAAGGATGTCGATTACGGCACGTTTTTGAGCATGATTGCTGACAAAAACATCGGAGAAGTCGAAATTGACAACAGCGAAATTATTTTTACCGACAAATCCAACGAGACCACATACAAGACCGGTAAAATGGATGACCCGCAGTTGGTACAGCGTCTGTACGATTCCGGCGCAAAATTTGAGCAGGAAATCCAGCAGACCACTTCCCCGATTCTCAGCTTCCTGCTGACCTTTGTTCTGCCGCTGATTATCTTTGTCGGCCTCGGGCAGTACATGGGCAAAAAACTCATGGATCAGGCAGGCGGCAAAAATTCCATGATGTTCGGCATGGGTAAGAGCAATGCCAAGATTTACGTCCAATCCACAGAGGGCATTCATTTTGACAATGTCGCAGGCGAGGACGAAGCAAAGGAAAACCTACAGGAAATCGTAGATTATCTGCACAATCCGAACAAATATACCGCCATCGGCGCTTCTATGCCAAAGGGCATTTTGCTTGTCGGCCCTCCGGGAACCGGCAAAACCATGCTGGCAAAAGCTGTCGCAGGCGAATCCGGTGTGCCGTTCTTCTCGATGTCCGGTTCGGAATTTGTAGAGATGTTTGTCGGCATGGGCGCCTCCAAAGTTCGCGACTTGTTCAAGCAGGCAAAGGAAAAAGCGCCGTGCATTGTCTTTATCGACGAGATTGACGCCATCGGCAAAAAGCGCGACGGACAAATCGGCGGCAATGACGAACGCGAACAGACGCTCAACCAGCTGCTCACCGAAATGGACGGCTTTGAGGGAAACAACGGCGTCATCATTCTGGCAGCAACAAACCGTCCGGAGTCACTGGATCCGGCGCTCACGCGGCCGGGTCGTTTTGACCGCCGCGTTCCGGTAGAGCTGCCGGATCTCGCCGGACGAGAGGCGATTCTCAAGGTACATGCCAAGAAAATCAAAACCGCTGACGATGTCAACTATCACACCATCGCCCGCATGGCAGCCGGTGCATCCGGTGCAGAGCTGGCAAACATCATCAACGAAGCGGCGCTCCGCGCTGTCCGCGACAATCGTTCTGTTGTCACGGAAGCGGATTTGGAGGAAAGCATCGAAGTTGTCATTGCCGGTTATCAGAAGAAAAACACCGTGCTGTCCGATCACGAAAAGCAGGTTGTTGCCTATCATGAAATCGGCCATGCCTTGGTTGCTGCGATGCAAACGCACTCCGCACCGGTACAAAAAATTACCATTATTCCGCGTACCTCCGGCGCCTTGGGCTACACCATGCAGGTGGAGCAAAACGACAAATATCTGATGTCCAAAGAGGAAATCGAAAACAAGATTGCCACTTTCACCGGCGGACGTGCCGCAGAGGAAGTCGTTTTCCATGAAATCACGACCGGTGCCTCCAACGACATTGAGCAGGCAACCAAGCTCGCCCGCGCCATGATTACGCGGTACGGCATGAGCGATTCGTTCGGCATGGTGGCAATGGAAACCGTCAACAACCAGTATCTCGGCGGCGACACATCTCTCGCCTGCTCCGCCGATACACAAAACGAAATCGACAGAAAGGTTATCGAGCTGATTCGAACACAGCACGAAAAGGCGCGTAAGATTCTGTCTGAAAACCGCCAAAAGCTGGACGAGCTGTCACGTTTTCTGTACGAAAAGGAGACGATTACCGGCGAGGAATTCATGGAAATTCTCAACCGACCGGAACAGCCGGAAGCACTTTCTGAGAACACAGAAAGTTAACTACACGAAAAAATCCAGTCCCGTTTGGGACTGGATTTTTCTGTCTCTGTATCTAATTTACGTTTTGTCCATGCCATCGCTGACAGCGTGCGCGATGAGCCGGATTGCCTGCTCGACATCACGCAGATTTACCATTTCTGCAGCAGAATGGATATACCGCGTCGGAATGCTGACTGCACCGACCTTGACGCCGCCGGCGGTTCGCTGAATCGCACCGGTGTCCGTGCCGCCAAATTCCATAATTTCCCGCTGTACCGGAATGTCGTTTTCCTGCGCGACACGATACAGCGTCTGCTTTACCTGCTGGTCACAGATGACCGAGTGATCCATAATCTTAACCGCCGGACCTTCTCCCATCTTGACTGCCATCGGATATTTACGTTCCGGCAAGTCTCCGGTGTCCGTCACATCGACTGCAATGGCATACTCCGGCTGAATCGCAAATGCCACAGTCTGTGCACCGCGCAAGCCAACTTCTTCCTGTGCAGTAAATGCCACATATACATCGCTGTCACACGGCAATTCTGCCAGCTGCGCCATGACGCCAATCAGCGTCACACAGCCAATGCGGTTGTCCAGATACGGCGCACAAACAACATCGCCCTGCTTGTGCGGCTGTTCATCATATACGGCAAAATCACCGACCTGTATCAGCTTTTCCGCTTCTTCCTTGTTTGCCGCTCCAATGTCCAAAAACAGATTGTCAAATCCCAGCTTGGAAAATTCGGTCTTTTCTTCAAACGAAATCACGCCGCGCGTTCCGTTTTGGAAACGAACGCGTCTGTCTATCAAATCGCCGAGCATAAATCCGCCGACCTGTGCAAAGCGCGCAAATCCCTTGTCATCTATATGCGTCACCACAATGCCGATGGAGTCCATATGCGCTGCGAGCAAAATCTTCTTGCCGCTGCCCTTGCGATGATAGATCAGATTGTTCATCGTGTCAATGTGATGATTCCAATCGCCAATATTCTGCACATTGTCCGCAGTCACTTCACGGATTGCCTGTATCGTGTCTGTTTCTCTGCCGGACGGGCCGAATGCCGCAGACAAATTGCAAAATGCTTCATAAATATCAAAACTCATGATTCTTCATCTCCCAAATACGTCAGAAAATGTCGGGCCAGCGCCAGCATGCTCTGCATATCCTCCAGAGCCGCCACACTGGACGGCGAATGAATATAGCGAACCGGCACAGCCAGTCCGGCTGTCAAAACGCCGGTTCTTGTCAGGTGAATGCGTCCAGCATCTGTGCCGCCCGCCACGCGGTGCTTGGTCTGCCACGGAATCGCATGCTCCTCCGCCAGCTTGCGCAGGGTTTCAAACATCTTCTGATGATAGATTGTCGAGCGATCCATAAACGGAATGACAACGCCCTTGCGCAGACCGCACACCTGCTTGGCACCGTCTACTTCTGCCAAATCCGCCGCCGTTGTGCCTTCCAGTACCAGACAAACATCCGGATTCAGCGCAAATGCCGCACAACGGGCGCCGCGCAAACCAACTTCTTCCTGCACGCCAAATACAAACCACGTGTCGACTGCCGGCTGTTCCTGCAAAATCGTCAGCATAACGGCACAGCCCACACGGTCATCAATCGCTTTTGCCTTGAGCAATCCGTCACCGAAGCGAACGCATGCAGAATCAAACACACCGTATGTGCCGAGCGGCACTTTTTTCTGTGCTTCTTTTTTGTCTGATGCACCGATGTCGATGTACAGACTGCTGGTTTTCGGCATGGTCTTGCGCTCCTCGCGCGTTGTCAGATGAACCGCCTTGATGCCGACAACGCCGCGCACATCGCCAAATAAAATGCGTCTGCCGATGACCACACGCGGATCTACGCCGCCGACAAAGCCGAATTTCACACAGCCGTCATCGGTGTATCCCTTACAAATCACGCCGACCTCGTCCATGTGGGCGGACAGCATGACGGTCTTGTCTATGTGCTGCTTTCCCTTCCGGAAAATCATCAGATTGCCGAGATGATCCTCTCGAATCTCATCGGCATACAGCTTTGCCTGCTCCAAAATAAAATCGTGCACGGCGTCCTCACAGCCGGACGGACCGGGCAGGGCGCACAGCTTTTCTAACAGCTCGATCATACGCGCGTCACCTCCCCATCAAATTCCTTCAAAAATGCCGCCATCAAATCGCTGACTGCCTGTACATCACACAGCTTGATGGTCTCAATCGGCGTGTGCATATATTTGAGCGGAATGGACAGCAATCCCATCGCAATGCCGCTGCGCACCACCTGCATATCCCATGCATTGGTGCCGGTATTGCCCTCCATGACTTCAATCTGATAGGGAATTTCCTCCGCACGCGCTGTTTTTATCATGCGATTGGTCAGACCGCGATGCAGATTCGGCCCCATGCCGACGAGCACACCACCGCCAAACGCAAACGCGTCATCCGAACCGCTGTCCGGTGTTTTGGCATGGCTGACGTCCACCGCAATGCCGTAATCCGGCGCCACGCGGAAGGATGCCGCCAGCGCACCGAGCGAATCGGTCTCCTCATGCACCGAACCGCACACAACAACATCAACATGCAAATCGACATCCTGCAGCTGCTTCATCGCTTGTACAATCGAGACAAAGCCCGCGCGGTCATCCAAGCACTTGCCGGTAATCTGTCCGTCCGTCAGTTCATACGGCGGCTGTGCAAATACAATCGGTGTTCCAATCGGAATCACAGATTTTGCATCCAGCAAGCCCGTATCAATCAGCATCTCATGCATTGGCACCGCTTTGTTCTGTTCCCCTGCCGCCAGCAGATGCGGCGGCGTACAGGAAATTACGCCGTATCGCGGTGTCTCTGTCAAAATGGTCACCTCAGCGCCGAGCAGCATGCGCGGGTCAATACCGCCCACCTGCGTAAAGCGCAGGAATCCGCCTTCGAGCACATCTGTAACCATAAAACCAATCTGATCGAGATGCGCATCGAGCAGGACCGTTTTTGCATTTGGCTTGCCGCAGCTCTTCCAGCCCAACACGCTGCCGCACGCGTCAAATGCTACGCGGTCGCAGTACGGAGCCAGCAGCTCTGCCGCCTTCTGTGCAGCATGTCCTTCAAATCCGGTCACACCGTCTGCGCTGCACAGCTGTATCAGCATATCCTTCACAACGTTTTCCTCCTCGTCATTGTTTCCCGTGTTTATTATACGCCACTTTTACATGCTTCGTCAATCGACAAGCGCATTGCAAAACCGTTTCAGATATGATACACTGGCAAGCATGATTCGAAATAACATACAATATCAGATCCCGCCGGAATTTGACGGATGCACCGCAGACCGGTTTCTGCGCGCGCAGGGCTTCTCGCGGCATCTGCTCATTCAAACCAAATATCAAGAAAACGGACTGCTGCTGGACGGCATTTCCATTCGTTCCAACCAAAAACTGCACGCAGGTCAAATCCTGCGTGCAGCCATTCCGCACATCGAACCAAACGAAAATCTCGTTCCCGTCGATTTGCCGTTTTCTATTGTCTATGAGGACAGCGACCTCATTGTTCTCAACAAGCCCGCCGGCATGCCTGTCCATCCGTCTCACGGGCACTACGATGACACACTATCCAACGCCCTCGCCTATTACTATCGGCAGCGCGGCGAATCGTTTACCGCCCGTTCCGTCGGCAGACTGGATCGGGATACCTCAGGTCTTGTGTTGTTTTCTCTGCATGAGTTGTCCGCCTGTATTTTGGCGGAACAAATGCGCAATCGGGAAATTCACCGCGAATACCGCGCCATCTGCACCGGTACCCTGCCGGAGGCGGGCTGCATTCGTGCGCCGATTGCGCGCGCGCACGACAGCACCATCGAACGCATCGTAGATGACGTGCGCGGCGAGCCTGCCGTCACGCATTTCGAGCGATTGGCTGTCTGCAACGGATTTTCTCTTGCCGCCGTCCGGCTGGAAACCGGACGCACCCATCAAATCCGCGTGCACATGAAGCACATCGGCCATCCGCTGCCCGGAGATTTTTTATATCATCCCGACTACAGCCGCATTGCACGGCAGGCGCTGCACTCGTACAAGCTGTCCTTTCTCCATCCAATCACCAAGCAGCCTATGGTATTCACTGCCCCGATTCCGGAGGATATGCAGGCGCTTTTATCCGACGATGCTCATACCGGCTGATATGCCAGCAGCGGTTTATTTCTCGTTTTACACAGCCAATTTTCAATGGCCTCTTTTACACCGTTATGTTCGTTGTCCGCGACAACCGCATGGCACACCTGCTTGATTTCTTCCGAGGCGTTGTCCACGGCAATCGCCAGTCCCGCCGTCTGCAAAACCGCCAGATCATTCGGCGCATCACCAATGGCGATAACCTGCTCCAGCGGGATATGTAATTCCTGACACAGCTTGCACAGACCCTTGCCCTTGTCCACACCGATGGGCGTCAGCTCCAGCGATGTGCGCTCGGAAAACGCCGCGGTAACTTCCAGCTGTTCCAGCTGCTTCAGCGACTGCACCCGCGCGGTTGTGTCCGGATGATACAGGCAGATTTTTTCCGCCAAATACGCATGCTCCTTGCAGTACGCAGCGACATCCTCTACCAAACGCACATGGTGCAAAAAATGCTCCCGCAAATATTCATTGCGATAATGCTCCAAGACGGCAATGCTGTTTTCGCTGATGACGGATTCGCCGTTCGTCATAATCTGAATCATGATGTCGCGCGGCTGTGCATAGCGCAAAACAGCCCGCGTAATGTCAGGGGCGAGCACTTGTCTGCTGATAACACACTGTTCCTGCCAATCGTACAGCAGGCCGCCGCTCTCGCACAGCACATATCGCATTTGCGGAAACAGCGGAAAAAACTGTTTTACTTCTCCCAAGGCGCGTCCGGTGGAAAAAATCACTTGTTTCCCCATATCCAGCGCACGATTGATCGCCACAACATTCTCAGAGGAAATTTCTTTTTTCGCATTGAGCAATGTTCCATCCAAATCAGTTGCCAATAACCGATATTCCATCATCCGCCCTCCCATCTCTTTTTTTCTGGTTTTATTTTACCACAATTGTTTTCTTGTTACAATTATATTTTACCGCACATTTCTGCAAAATATAAGAAAAGCCGCGCAAATACACACATATGTGCATTTGCGCGGCGAAACAGTTTGATCTCGATTTTACAAGATAAATAACCTATTTGTGTTTTGTTTTTGTGTTGTTCCAGCAAAAGTTGTTTTTGTCGACATCCTGCAAACCAAGAAAACCGTTGCTTTCGATGGTGCACGCGCAAGGCGTGACACCTTTGGGAATAGATAAATAAAATAGAGTTGACGAAATAATTTGTTGACTTTTACAGGTTTGCTTCCATAAATGCCTTCAGGCCAGCGGCAGCTTCTTCTTCCTGCGCACCTTCTACGCTGATTGCGATGGTGTCGCCGCCCTTGATGCCAAGACCCATCAGGCCGAACATCTTGCGTGCATCTGCCTTCTTGCCGTTCTTTTCAACGGTTGTAACGCAGTCGTACTTCTTTGCCTCCTTGACAAACATGCCTGCCGGACGTGCGT
The DNA here is from genome assembly GCF_018918345.1 of Butyricicoccus intestinisimiae. Taxonomy (NCBI): domain Bacteria; kingdom Bacillati; phylum Bacillota; class Clostridia; order Eubacteriales; family Butyricicoccaceae; genus Butyricicoccus; species Butyricicoccus intestinisimiae. The sequence continues at coordinate 87,424 of NZ_JAHLQI010000006.1, read as the reverse complement.
GGAAGCCCTCCGGATCCGTTACGGTGTACTCAAAACGCAGCATAATAAAAATCTCCTTTCCAAGTATTTACATAATAAAAAGCGTTTTTTGCTTATTCAGCCTTTGTTTTTTTCAGTGCCGACAGAATCACGGCGCCGACAATCGAGCCAATGAGCAGAGCGACCACATACATCAGTGGATGTCCCACAGTCGGGAATACAAAGATGCCGCCGTGCGGTGCCTGCAGGGTGCAGCCAAATGCCATAGACAGGCCGCCTGCGATGGCAGAGCCAACGATGCAGGACGGGAGCACTCGTCCCGGATCTGCTGCCGCATACGGGATGGCGCCTTCTGAGATAAAGCACAGACCCATGACATAGTTTACCAAGCCATTGTTGCGCTCTTCTGTCGTCCACTTCTTCGGGAAGAACGTGCAGGACAGGGCGATAGCAATCGGAGGAACCATGCCGCCGATCATAACCGCTGCCATAACGTCAAACTGTCCCATGGACAGCGCGGCCGTACCAAATACATATGCCGCCTTGTTGATCGGTCCGCCCATGTCCACACTCATCATGCCGCCGAGGACACAGCCGAGCAGGATTTTGGAAGAACCGCCCATCGAATTCAAAACCCAAGAAATGCCGGTGTTGATGGCACCCATCAGCGGGTTAATCGCACACATCAAAATGCCAATCAGAAGAATGCCGCCAAGCGGATAAATCAGCATCGGACGGATACCATCCATTGCCTTTGGCATCTTCTCCGTTATCTTTTCCAAGAATCGTACCAGATATCCCGCTGCAAAGCCCGCAAGCAATGCTGCCAAGAAACCGCCGGATACGCCTGTAATATCTCCGTTCATCAGGCCGGTAAACGAGGTGCCGTTCATCGCGAGCACGCCGCCCGCAAAACCAACTGCCAAGCCCGGTCTGTCCGCAATGGACATGGCGATGAAGCCAGCCAAAATCGGAAGCATAAATCCGAATGCCGCATTGCCGACTGTTTTGAAAAATGCAGCCAGCGGCGTGTTCATGCCGAAATTGGAAGGATCAATGGAATAATCATCGAGCAGGAACGCCAGCGCGATCATAATACCGCCGCCGACAACGAACGGAAGCATATGCGACACGCCGTTCATCAAGTGCTTGTAAATCGCACTGCCTGCGGATTCGTTTGGAGCAGCAGCCGGTGCGCCGCCCGTCGCGTGATAAATCGGCGCTTCGCCGTTCACGATCTTGTTAATCAGCTCTTCCGGCTTATGGATGCCGTCGGCAACGCGGGTGATAACTACCGGTTTGCCGTCAAACCGAGCCATTTCTACATTTTTATCTGCCGCGATAATAATGCCGTCACATTTTGCAATTTCCTCTGCGGTCAGCGCATTTTTCACGCCGCCGGAACCATTGGTTTCTACCTTGGTCGGAATGCCCATCGCAGCGCCTGCTTTTTGCAGGTTCTCCGCTGCCATGTATGTGTGCGCAATGCCGGTCGGGCATGCGGTTACACACAAAATGCGGTATCCCGCCTGCGGAACTTCTTCCTCGGTAAAGCTTTCATTGCCGAAATTCTGTTCCTCTTCCTTTGCAATCAAATCAAGGAACTCCTGCGGTGTTTTCGCCGCATTCAGCTTTGCTACAAACTCTTCATTTGCCAGCAGGCTCATCATGCGCGCCAGCATATCCACGTGCAGATTGCCGTTCATTGGCGCTGCAATCATGAAAAACAGACTGCTCTTGTCATCATCATCTTCGTTGTACTGAATGGGTTCTGCCAATCGGACAACCGCCAGACTCGGCGCTGTAACAACATCTGTCTTGGCGTGCGGAACTGCGATTCCTTCGCCTACATATGTAGAGAATTCGGCTTCACGCGCATAAATTGCCTTTTTATATGCTTCTTTATCCGTGATATTTCCATGCGTGAACTGAAGATCTACCAGCTTATTGATGACGGCATCTTTGTCTTTTGCTTTGACGTTGAGCGCCGTTGCATCGCAGCTGAACAATTCAATCAGCTTCATATGCATCCCTCTTTCTCTTATTTCTTTTCTCTCACAGCGTCTCTAACAGCTGATCAATATCCTGTTTTTCCGCCAGACCAATCGAGAAAGCAGTAGCACTGCCGGCAGCTGTGCCGAGCTTCAGCGCGTAGCTGTAATCCTGCTTGGTGAGATAGCCAGCCAAGAAGCCCGCTACCATGGAATCACCGGCGCCAACGCTGTTCTGTACACTGCCCTTCGGGCAGCCGATGCGATGCACTTCTCCGTTCTCATCCAACAGCAGCGCGCCGTCTCCTGCCATAGAGACCAGAATATTTCTGCCGCCCATTTCCTGCAGCTTTCTCGCGCAGTTGGCAATTTCTTCATCTGTCTTGAGAATCGTGTTGAAGATTTCGCCCAGCTCATGATTGTTCGGCTTGATGAGGAACGGATGGTACTTGAGCACATTGACGAGCAAATCGCGCGTCGCATCCACGACAATGCGAATGTCCTTGTCCGCCAGATGCGCCATAATTTTCTCATAGGTGTCACTGGCAAGACACGATGGAATCGAACCGGACAGCACCAAGGTATCGCCCGCCTGAATCTGATCCAGCTTTTGATACAGCTGCTTCATATCCTCCTGCGTAATGTTAGGACCGATGCCGTTGATTTCCGCTTCCTGTTCCGCTTTGATTTTTACATTGATGCGGGTCATGCCTTCTGCCACATGAATGAAATCCGTGTGCAGACCGCTCGCCTGTAATCCTTTTTCCAGCCCTTCGCCGGTAAATCCAGCGACAAAGCCCAACGCTTCAGATTCCACACCCAGCGTGCGCAGCACATTGGAAACATTGATTCCTTTTCCGCCGAACTGATATTCTTCCGCTGTGTTTCTGTTAATGCCTTCCTGTTTGAGCTCTCCCTGTAAGTGAACCACATAATCAATGGCTGGATTAAAGGTTACAGTATAAATCATTCTCTGTCAATCTCCTTCACCAATGTTTTTTCCGCATATCTGACATCCGGCAGGCGGTTTGTAATGATGTTTGCCTGTCCCAAGTCACAGATACCCGCGGCACAGATCTTATTAAACTTGCTTTCATCTGCAAGAAACCAGCTTTCCAGTGACGACTGAATCGCCGCCGCCTTCAGCTCGGCTTCCTCGATGGTCGGTGTCATAAATCCGCGCTCAATGGAAATGCCGTTGGCTCCCATAAATGCTTTGGTAAAATTGTAGCGACGCAGACTGTTGAGAACAGCCGCGCCTACGATGGCTTCGGTGCGCGGCTTGACGCGTCCCGCCGGAACATACACAATGCATCCTTTTCGCGCCAAAATGCGCGTGTGCAGCAGTCCGTTTGTGACGTACACCGCTTTTTTTGCATCTCCGTCAATGGCATTGACCAAATGGATGGTACTGGTTCCGGCATCAATATACACAAAATCATCTGCTCGGATCAGCGATGCGGCGTATTGCCCCATGCGCTTCTTTTCTTCTACAAACAGAACCTCTTTTGTGTCCATATCCGGCTCATACGGGTCGTATGCTGGCTCCATGTGCATTGCCATGGCTCCGCCATATACCTTCGTCAGCTTTCCCTGACGATCCAAAACAATCAGATCACGCCGAATGGTCGATTCACTGATGTGCAGCTGTTCGGCCAGCTCCTGCACACTGGCGGATCGTTGTTTATGTAAAATATCCAAAATCATCTGGTGTCTGGTTTCAGCGATCATGTCAATTCCCTCTCTGTGACATCAATTATAACATTTTCAACATTCAATTTCAATCATTGTCATTCAATTTTGTGCACTTTTTTGACCGACTTTGGAAATCTGAACTTTTTCACGCAGTTATAGTCATATTTTTAACAATTTTCATAAAATCATTTGAAAAAAGTTGCACAAAAGCATAGACATCTTTTTCTTTCAATCGGTGCGTTTGCGCAAATTAATGCAAAGTTTTTCAAAAGTGGGCACAAAAAAGAGGACACACCGTGTGTGCCCCCGTTTTGTGCTCGTGCAGTTTTTATTTCATTCTCTCCACGCGCAGGCGAACCGAATCGCGGTGTGCCGGAAGACCTTCGATATTTGCAAAGTTCATCGTCGGCTGTGCCAGATTCAGGCAGCCCTGCTTGTTGACAAACTGATGGAACGGCGTCTTGATGAACGTGCCGACCCACACGCCGTTGGAATAGCGCGCGGTTCCCATCGTCGGCAGGGTGTGGTTCGGGCCGGACACAAAGTCACCGAATGCGACCGGCGCATAATGTCCGACAAACAGAGAGCCGTAATGGCGCATTTGCTGCGCAACTTCGCGCTCGTTGTCGGTCTCAATCTCTAAATGCTCCGGTGCAATCTCATTTGCCAAATCAATGGCTTCCTGCATGGAATCCGCCAGATATATCGCACCGTTGTCCTTCCAAGACTGGCGGCATACATCTTCTGTGTTCAGGGTGGTAATCAAACGATCCATTTTCTTCATGGTCTCGTCAATGGTTGCCCGATCGGTGCAGACGAGAATCGCCTTGGAGTTCGGGTCATGCTCTGCCTGTGCCAGCAAGTCAATCGCCAAAAATTCCGGATCTGCGGTGTGATCAGCGACAATCAGTACTTCACTCGGGCCTGCCAGACTGTCAATGCCGACATCGCCCAGCACTTGACGCTTTGCCTCCGTGACAAACTTGTTGCCCGGGCCGACAATCAAATCCACCTTCTTGATGCTCTGCGTGCCGTAAGCAAAGGCTGCGACTGCCTGTGCGCCGCCCATGCAATAAATTTCATCCGCACCGGCAATATCCATCGCAACCAGAACAGCCGGATGAATCGTGCCATAACCAGCGTATGCCGGAGAGCAGGCGCAAACCTCCTGCACACCGGCTGCCTTTGCAGTCACAATGCCCATCAGCGCGGAGCTCGGCAGCGGATGACGGCCAGCCGGTACATAACAGCCGCAACGATCTACCGGAATCATGCGATGACCGATTTCTACGCCCTCTACGCGGCTCGGAATGTTCAGATCCTTCAGGCACTCACGCTGCTTTTCTGCAAAGAAGCGAATCTGTCCCGCCGCAAATCGAATGGTCTCGATGGTTTCCTCATCAACCTGCTCGTAGGCAGCCTTGACCTGCTCCGGAGAAATGCGCACGGTGTCAATATCCATGTGGTCAAATTTTGCCGCGTATTCAATCAGCGCCTTGTCACCGTTGGTCTGCACATTTTCAATAATGTCCATGACGGTATGTGTCAAGGCAGCATCTCTCTGATAGGTCTTTTTCTCTGCCTGCTTTAAAATTTTCATAGTCGGAATGCCTCCTGAACCTGTATGTCAAAAAATACTTTTATGCATGAAAGTATCTTTATTATAGACGATTCTAAGCGAAAAAAAAAGTACCCGTATCAAACTTTTCCAATCTCACGTGCAAAATCAAAAGATTGCACAAAAAAGCACGCGGGAACGCGTGCTTTTTGCATTTGTTCTGTTTCTTATCGCTTCTTATACAACACCAATTCCGGATTTACTCCATCCTTTTCATACGTGCACACAAGCAGAAAATCCATGCCGGCAATCACGCCGAAACAGCCTGTCTTGTCACAAATACTTTTTCCGCCAGTGCATCCTGCGACAAGCCGTTTTTGATGCGAAGTTGATAGAGTACCTCTTTGGTGTCCATAGAAAGCACCTCCTTATACCTATAGTATAACCGGCGGCCGGTTTCGCAGCAAGCAACTGGCTGTTGCATATTTCTGGTACAAGCTCTAGAAAAACAATCTGTACATCATTTTCTCTTATTTTTTGTCGCTTCAAAGCTCATGTCGAGCAGCATTTTTATGGTATCATTCGGTACACTGCCATCCAGTGCGATGGTAATCCAATGCTCTTTACTCATGTGATACGCCGGAAAAATCCCATCTCGCTCCCACAGAGAAGGAACTAAAATCTTATCGCATTTAACATTTACCACAGACATGGTATCATTGCCCGAAATACTCAATTTACTCTTAGGAATATCCATCGCCAGAGCAAACCATTTTTTATTGTTTTCATGGCGAAATACTTCGTGACTAGGATATTTCACCCAAGGATAATCGATTTGAGCTACATATGTTTCTTGTATATATTGTTCTAATTCTTTGCGATTCATATTTCTAATGTTTCCTTACTTCTTCAACTCTTGCGAGTTTCCAAAGCGCTCTTGTTGAGGCGTGCCCGCCCCAAACCTTGCTTGGAACGCGTGCGACAAACTGGAAGTTAATGATCTTCTGAATCTAATCCAAGTTCTTTTAACTCTTTTTCGTTTTGGATATCTTCATCGGTTTTCTTTCCAGTGATAGCACTATAGGCTTCTTTGATGCCATTTTTCACTGCCCATTTGATAACGAAATACAGCGCAATCAAAATAACAATTGCGGTTCCTCCGCTTATGCCTAATTCATTCCACATAATTTAATCCTCTAAATTCTGATTTGTTGAGCTGAGTATACCATACTCTCCAATGAAAGAATACCCATTCAAGAGAACTTGGCTGTTTTACTGCGTACTCTTTTGTCATGGAGTTTTTGACAAACAAAAAAGCACTCCGTTTGGAGTGCTTTTCATGGTGGAAGTTACAGGGCTCGAACCTGTGACCCTCTGCTTGTAAGGCAGATGCTCTCCCAGCTGAGCTAAACTTCCGAGCTGGTTTGCTGTTCTCTTGAGAACGATATTTATTATACATGGTCTTTTCCAATTTGTCAACAAAAATTTTATGTTTTTTTCAAAAACAAGGAAGAAGTCTCCTTCTTCCTTGTTTTCGTCTGGTTATCGCTGATTTTGCCGCTGAATGGCATCGGCAATCTGCCGATTTACCTGATCCACTTCCTCTCGGAATGCCCGCGCAGAAACGCGCTGTGCACCGTGCGAGAAAATAATAATCTGCTCAATGCCGTCGGACGTTGCCACGCGCACATTGCGGCGGCCGCTGATTTCGTAGGAGACCTTCTCAATGAACATATCTGCGGTCTCTGCCTCTTTGGTGTACACCACATGGATGTTGTGATAGCTGTCAATCATGCCGGCTCTTCCCGGCACGCGGTACGCATCGAACACCAGAATCAATTCACAGCGGCGGTATGCCTGATAATTGCACAGCATATCCATCAGCACCTGCCGCGCCGCATCCATATTGTCCCTAGCGATTTCGTTCAAATCATCCCATGAGAAAATAATGTTATAGCCATCGACCAGCAGATAATCGCGCGCCGGTTCCAACTGACGCAAAACCTCGCGCGGCTGGTCATACCGCATGGCTTTTTGTGACCGGAACGCTCTGGGCTGTATGGTGCCGTATGTCCGTTCAAAAATCTTCTTGAGTTCTTTGTCCAATTGTGCCGAGCTGCTGTAAGCCGCCTTCACCGGGCGAGAAATCACCTGTTCTTCTTGTTTTTTCTCTCCCGCTGGCTGATAGGTCAGCGGCAAATGCATATGCTGTTCGACTTCATTCCACTTGACCGGATAGCCTGCTCCGTGCGAGCAAAAGACCGAATCCGGCGTGTGTTCCAAGTCCGCTTCCGGCTGATATCCCGCTTGTTCAATCACCTGTTCCGCCTCGTGGCAAGGACGATAGCCGTCCACCGTCAGCGAAAGGCGTCCTGTTCCGCGCGTATAGGCAACGACCTCCATCGGATAATCCCGCATGGAAGAAACCGGCGCCGTGCCCGTCAAAACAGAATACGTTCCGTCCGTCTCCGGCGGATCAAACGTGCCGCCGCGCGCCGGAATGTCCGTCATGGCGCGTCCGATAAATTCCTGCGGCACCTCTAGCCGAAAGGCATACCACGGTTCCAGCAGCATGGACTGCGCCTTCATCAAGCCCTGCCGAATGGCACGGTAGGTTGCCTGCCGGAAATCACCGCCCTCTGTGTGCTTGGCATGCGCCTTGCCGGACAACAGTGTTATCCGCATATCGGTAATTGGTGAACCGGTCAGCACGCCCAAATGTTCGCGCTCTGCCAGATGCGTCAAAATCAGACGCTGCCAATTGCGATCCAGCTTGTCCTCACTGCAAACCGTATCAAATTCCAAGCCTGCGCCGCGCTCCAACGGTTCCAGCAGCAAATGCACCTCTGCATAATGGCGCAGCGGTTCAAAATGTCCCACACCCTCGACAGGTTCTGTAATCGTCTCTTTGTATACAACATGACCTTCTCCAAACGAGACATCAAGTCCAAAGCGTTCCGCTATCATGCTCTTGAGAATTTCCAGCTGAATTTCACCCATGAGCTGAATATGAATCTCCTGCAGGCGTTCATTCCATATAATATGCAGCTGCGGGTCTTCTTCTTCCAGCTGTTTGATACTGCGCAGTGTAGACGGGACGTCTGTGCCCTCCGGCAAAATCAGCTGATACGTCAGCACCGGTGACAAAACCGGCTCGATAGAAACCGGTTCTAATCCCAGCGCATCGCCGGGCTGGGTGCGTTTCAGTCCCGTCACGGCGCACACGCTGCCCGCCGGTACGCTGTCCGTCATCTGATATTTTTCACCGGAATACAGACGAATCTGATCTACTTTATCTTCCCAGACATCCTCTTCCTGTACAGAAAGCCCTGCATTGGTCAGCACGGTTTTGACCTTCAGGCCGCCGCCCGTAATTTTCATCCATGTCAGGCGATTGCCCTGCGGGTCGCGGGAAATCTTATATACTTTCGCGCCAAATTCCTTCGGATACACCGGATCGACGGTGTATGCTTGGATGCCATCCAAAAATTCTTCCACGCCTTCCAACTTGAGCGCAGAGCCGAAAAAACAAGGAAATATCTGCCGATGCACAACAGCATGGCGCAATTGTTCCTGTGTCAGTACGCCTTCTTCCAAAAACGCTTCCATCAGCGATTCATCACACATAGCTGCTTCTTCATCGCGCTGGGCGGCATCTCGGTCAAACGAAAAATCAACGCAGCTGTCACTCAACCGGCTTTTGAGCTGTGCCAGCACAGTGTCATAGTCTGCGGTATCCAAATCCATTTTATTGATAAACACAAATGTCGGGATGCGATACTGCTCCAGCAGCTTCCACAACGTTTCCGTGTGTCCCTGCACGCCCGCGCTGCCGCTGATGACCAAAATCGCATAGTCCAGCACCTGCAGCGTTCGCTCCATCTCTGTGGAGAAATCCACATGTCCCGGCGTATCCAGAAGCATAAGCCGCATGTGCTCCCGCTCTAAAATCGCCTGTTTGGAGAAAATCGTAATGCCGCGCTCTCGTTCCAAATGATAAGTATCCAAAAAGGCGTCCTGATGATCGACACGCCCTAATTTTTTCAAGTTGCCGCTGACATACAGCATGGCTTCGGAAAGAGTCGTCTTTCCCGCATCAACATGCGCCAACAGACCGGCGCAAATACATTTTTTCTGTTTTGTTTCTGATAAGCTCAACTTGGCTCCTCCCTTCGCCGCAATGGCATTATTATATCACAACCGCTCGATAAAGTCGATTTTCTCTTTTATGACGTACCATCCATATAAGAAAACTGCTGCACAAAAGATTGTGCAGCAGCTCTTATCAAACATACAGATATATCAATTACTCTCCCAGATGCCAGATGTCGCGATTGTACTCGGCAATGGTGCGGTCGGAGGAGAACATTCCCGCTTTGGCAATGTTCACCAGACATTTGCGCCGCCAGCCCAGTGGATCGCAGGCGTAATCGCTGAGCGCCTGTCCCTTGCGCACGACGTATGCATTGAAGTCCGGCAGCGTCTGGAACCAATCTTTGCGAATCAGTTCATCGTGCAGGCGAGTCAGATTTTCAGCTCGTCCAGCAGCCATCATTTCCGGACCAGTGAGGAATCCGATGGCGCGGCGGATGTTGGCATCGCCCTCTACCCACTGTGCGGGGTTGTAATCGCCAACCGCATAGCGATGGATGACCTGATCGGAGGTCTGACCAAAGATATAAATATTTTCTTCACCCACCTGCTGGCTGATTTCCACATTGGCGCCGTCCATCGTGCCCAGTGTCAGTGCGCCGTTCAGCATGAACTTCATGTTGCCAGTACCGGAAGCTTCCTTGGACGCAAGGCTGATCTGTTCCGACAGGTCACAGGCAGGGATGAGCTTCTCGGCGGCGGTGACGTTGTAATTCTCTATACATACCACCTGCAGCCACTTAGACACCTCCGGATCTGCGGCGATTACCTTAGACAGGGTCAGCAGGGCATGGATGATATCCTTTGCAATCGTATAAGCCGGTGCCGCCTTGGCACCGAAGATGCTCACCAGCGGAACAGCAGGCAGATGTCCTGCCTTGATCTCATGGTATTGATGGATGAGATACAACAGATTGAGCTGCTGACGCTTATACTCGTGCAGGCGCTTGGACTGGATATCGAACACCGCATTGGTGTTGACGCTCACCTTCTGGGTATGCAGCAGCCAATCCGCCAGCGCTTCCTTATTGGCTTTCTTCACGGCGGTCAGCTCGTTCAGCACGGTCTCATCATCGGCAAAAGCCAGCAGCTTTTCCAGCTCGGCTGCGTCCTTGCGGAAACCGGAGCCGATGCGCTTTTCCAGCTCGGTTGTCAGGCGCGGGTCGCACGCCAGCAGCCAGCGGCGGAACGTGATGCCGTTGGTCTTGTTGTTGAACTTTTCCGGATACAGCGCATAGAAGCCGTGCAGCTCGGAGTTTTTCAAAATCTCGGTGTGCAGTGCCGCCACACCGTTGGTGGAATGGGTAAAGTGAATATCCATATGCGCCATATGCACCCGATTCTCCCTGTCAATGATGGCAAGGCTTTCGTCCTCGGTGCGGGTTCGAGCCAGCGCGTCCAGCTTTTCAATAATAGGCATCAGCTGCGGCACAACGGCATCCAAATACGCACGAGGCCACTTTTCCAGTGCTTCGGCCAGAATGGTGTGGTTGGTATATGCGCAGGTCTTTGTGACAATCTCCACAGCTTCTTCAAATGCAACCCCGCGTTCACCCAGCAAACGGATAAGCTCCGGAATGACCATGCTTGGGTGGGTGTCGTTGATCTGGATGGCAGCATAGTCTGCCAGATCATGATACTTGCAGCCGCGGGCAGCGCACTCCGCCAAAATCAGCTGCGCACCGGCGGAAACCATCAGATACTGCTGGTATACCCGCAGACGGTGGCCCGCTTCATCCGAATCATCCGGATACAGGAACAGGGTCAGATTTTTGTCAATGGCGGTCTTGTCAAACGCAATGCCGTCATGGACGATGCTCTCGTCGATGGTATCCAAGTCAAACAGATTCAGCGTGTTGGTGCGGCCTTCATAGCCGGTGACAGCCAGCTTGTACAGCCGCGCCGTGTACTCCTTGCCTGCCAGCTGCACTGGATAGGTGATGTCGGTCTTTTCTGCCCAGCTGTGCTCGGTGAGCCAAGGATCCGGCTTTTCGTTCTGCACACCGTCCTCAAAAGACTGGTGGAACAGGCCAAAGTGGTATCGCAGTCCCACGCCGTCACCTGGCAGTCCCAGCGTTGCCAGCGAATCCAAAAAGCAGGCAGCCAGACGACCCAAACCGCCGTTGCCGAGAGAAGGTTCCGGCTCTACCTCTTCGATGTCCGAAAGACACTTTCCGGCAGCTGCCAGTGCATCCCGCGCTTCATCGTACAGCCCCAGATTGATGAGATTATTAGACAGCAGCTTGCCGATCAGAAATTCAGCGCTGATATAGTACAGCTTGCGGCCGGTGACAGGCTGCACGCGGTCGGCGCTCTTGCGCCGGACAAGTTCCAGCAGCGCCAAATACAGCTCCTGATTTGTGCAGTGCGCCAGCGGCTTTCCCGTGAGATTCTGTAACGTTTCAGTAAAGTTCATAAACAAATCCTCCTTCGGTATGGAAAACAGGTTTGACATCTATGTTTCAAAATATACCATCGAGAACCGGCAAAATCTTGCCTTAACAGCGCAAACTATGGTACAATCCTATCATCAGGAGGTGAGACGATGCGAAATCAGACTTCTTTGCAGGAAACCAAACAGCATGGCGCTGTACGGTTCCCGTTCAATCTGTATCCCTGCACCATTCCGGGGGACTTCCCGCAAGTGGCACTTCACTGGCACGAAAGCATGGAGCTTGTCTTTGTCAAGCGCGGCACTGGGCTGATACAGGTGGGTGCTGTGACCTATCCAGCCTGTCAGGAGGATATTTTCATCTTTGCTCCGGGGACGCTGCATGCGCTGCGGCAGGCAGAGAGCCGGAGCATGGAATACGAAAATATTATCTTTGAGCTGGAGCTTTTGGGCGGCGCAGAGGATATTTGCGCCGAGAAATACCTGCTCCCGATCCAAAGCGGGCGATTGTCTCTGCCTGCCCGTCTGACCGCCAACGATTTGTGCTATTCGCAAGCCGCCGCCTGCCTGCGGGAAATAGAAGATGCCAACCGTTCCAAGATCTCCGGCTATGAGCTTATCATCAAAGGAGCACTGCTGCGTTTTCTGGCGCTGCTTCTTGCACAGGGAAAACAGCAGCTCCCAACAGAAACCGCCGACACCCGCCGGCTGAAAACCGTTCTGCAATGGCTTTCCGCACAGTATGCCGAACAGCTTCATGTTGCTGATGCCGCTGCCGTCTGCTCGTTCAGTGCCAGCCACTTTATGCGGTGGTTCCGGCAAATGACCGGTCAGAGCTTTATTTCGTTCCTGAAAGAGTACCGTCTAAACGCCGCTGCCGAAGCGCTGCACACCACAGACGAACCCGTGTTAACCATTGCTTCCCAGTGCGGATTTGAAAATCTCTCCTATTTTAATCGGTCATTTAAGGCACATTTTGGCATGACCCCGCGCGAATACCGAAAAAAATAAATCAAAAGCGACCGTCTCGCATCTCCATGTAAGAGAGCGAACGGCCGCTTTGCTTTTTTTCAGATTTCCGGCGGCGGGCAGCAGCTTTCCCGCAGGATGAGCCGATGCGGTACGATGATCTTGGTTGCCAGAAGATTTGGATTTTCAATATGGTTGATGGTCTGGCTGGCGGCTTCCATGCCCAGCTGATAAGGATTCACGTCCACGGTGGTCAGCTGCGGGCTGGTAATGCGCGAAAACAGCGAATTATTAAAGGACACAATGGAAATGTCTTGGGGGATGCGCAGACCCAGCTTGCCGCACAACTGTTCCAGCACCACGGCCAGAATGTCATCGCTGACCAACACGGCAGTGGGATGATCCGGCGCGGTGAGAAGCGTTCGCAGCGCGCTTTCATCCGCATCGTTCAGCGCGTCGATTTCCACGCAGTCCTCTTCACGCAGCGTGATCCCGTGCTTGAGCAGAGACATCTGGCAGCCGCGTTTGCGCTCCGCAGAGAAAATCATGGCATTGCTGACTCCGAAATATGCAATGCGGCGGTGCCCCATTTCATAAAGGTAATCCGCGGCTTCCTCTCCGGCAAGCACGTTGTCGTTGTCGATATAAATGGTCTGGTTTGCCGACTGCGCCGCCTTGCCCACGATGACATGCAGCAAGCCCTCCCTGCGCAGATAAGCCGCCACGGGGCAGTCTTTTTTGGAGTAAAGCAGGATGAATCCATCCACCTGTGCATTGGCCACCATGCTTTGAATGGTATCCAGCACTTCGGCATCGTCTTGACCGGTGATGACCGTATTCACATACTGCCGCTGGTTGCAAAACTGTCCGATGCCGCGGATAATCTCCAAATGGAACGCATTTTCGTAGACGTCCCGCTGAGAAGACGGCAAAATAATACCGATGGTCTTGGAAAACGCCTCCACCGGTTCGGTTTCAAGGTTCGGCTGATAGCCCAGCTGTGCCATGACGCGGCGCACCCGTTCCTTGGTTTCCCGACTGATGGAAGGGCTGTCCTTGCAGGTGCGCGAGACTGTGGAAGGCGAAACGCCAGCCGCTGCCGCGACATCTTTGATGGTAACTGCCATAATCTGTTCCTCCCTGATTGATTACCCCTATTGTAAAGATGTCTGCACGCAATGTCAATGTTTGCGAAAGGATTTGCATAATTCATGCAACATCATTTTCGCGTCCCCTTGACGATTTCCACAAAGAATCGCGCATTTAGTTGTATAAAACATAGAAAAATTATTTTTATGTCGGAAACACCTTGTAAAAATTGTAAAATTGAATTATTATTGTTGCACAAGGAAACGCAAACGTAGTGCAACGATTGCACGAAACAATGCAAAGAGAGGATTCAAGGAGGAAAATTATGACAACGACGACATTTTCGACTGTCGTGGCGGCACCCTTCAACGGAAAACTTGTTCCGCTGAGCGAAGTTCCGGATGAAACTTTTGCCAGCGGCGTTCTGGGTGAAGGTATCGCCATCGAGCCGTCTGACGGTCTGTTTTGCAGCCCTGTGGATGGCACCGTGGCAATGATTGCGGAAACCAAGCACGCCATTGGCTTTGCGGCAGACAGCGGACTGGAGGTTCTGGTTCATGTAGGTTTGGAAACGGTCAGCCTGAATGGCGAGGGTTTTGAGATTCTCGTCAAAGCGGGAGATCCAGTCAAACAGGGTCAGCCCGTGGCAAAAGTGGATCTCGACTTGATTCGCAGCCGCGGCCTGAAAACCATCACTTCCATCGTTTTGACTGGCGGTGCAGATGATATGCAGCTGCACTGTGCAAAAGGTACCGCAAAGGCAGGCAAGACGCAGATGATAACCCTTACAGAAAAAGAACAGGCTGTTGAGGCATCGAAAGCAGCTCCTGCCGGCGAAGAAGCCAATGCAAAGAAGTCCAAGAAAAAGGGATTCATCAATTTCGATCTTCTGCAAAAACTGGGCAAAGTGCTCATGACGGTCATCGCCGTTATGCCTGCTGCCGGTCTCATGATCAGCTTGGGTAAGCTGGTACAGATGTGCGGTGCCGACATGGCAGCGGTCATGACCATCGGTACCACCATGGAAAACATTGGCTGGGCAGTTATCAACAATCTGCACATCCTGTTTGCAGTTGCCATCGGCGGCAGCTGGGCAAAGGAGCGCGCCGGCGGCGCATTTGCAGCTGTGCTGGCATTTGCACTCATCAATGTGATTACCGGCAATATTTTCGGTGTCACCAGCGCGATGCTGGCAGACCCCAATGCCATGACCCACACCCTGTTCGGACAAGAAATCGCCGTCAGCGGCTATTTCACCTCTATACTGGGTGCTCCAGCTCTAAACATGGGCGTGTTCGTTGGCATCATCTCAGGTTTTGTCGGCGGTGTAGCTTACAATAAATACTACAACTTCCGCAAGCTGCCAGACGCACTGTCCTTCTTCAACGGCAAGCGCTTTGTTCCTATGGTGGTCATCGCTTATTCCGTGATCATCTCCATTGTACTTTCCCTGTTCTGGCCTGTTGTTCAGACCGGCATCAATAATTTCGGTATCTGGATTGCCAATTCTTCTGACACGTCTCCGATTCTGGCTCCGTTCATCTATGGTACGTTGGAACGTCTGCTGCTGCCGTTCGGCCTGCATCACATGCTGACCATCCCAATGAACTACACCTCTTTCGGCGGCACATATACAATTGCCACCGGCGTGAACGCAGGCTCTCAGGTATTTGGTCAGGACCCGCTGTGGCTGGCATGGGTCAACGACCTCATCAACTTCAAGAAGGCCGGCGACATGACCGCTTACACCAATCTGCTCACAACTGTTACTCCTGCCCGCTTCAAGGTTGGCCAGATGATCGGTGCTACCGGTCTGCTGCTGGGTATCGCACTGGCAATGTACCGCCGTGTAGATGCCGACAAGCGTGCAAAGTATAAGTCCATGTTCATCTCCACCGCACTGGCTGTATTCCTCACCGGCGTTACCGAGCCACTGGAATTCATGTTCATGTTCTGCGCACTGCCGCTGTACATCGTGTACGCACTGCTGCAGGGCTGTGCTTTCGCTATGGCTGGTGTCATCCACCTGCGCCTGCACTCCTTCGGTAATTTGGAATTTATCACTCGTATCCCGATGTCTCTGCAGGCAGGTCTGTTCGGTGATATTATCAATTTTGTGATTTGTGTTGCTGCATTCTTTGCAATCGGCTACTTTGTGGCTTACTTCATGATTGGCAAGCTCAAGCTGGCAACACCGGGCCGTCTGGGCAATTACACCGATGACAACGCGGACGATTCTGCTGCAAACACCGATTCCAACAAAAATTCCGACAAGAACTCCGGCAATAGTCAGGCTGAGCGCATCATTGCTCTGCTGGGCGGCCGCGAGAACATCGTGCTGGTAGATGCCTGCATGACCCGTCTGCGCGTCACCGTAAAAGACCCATCCAAGGTTGCGGATCTCGCTGCATGGAAGGGCGAGGGCGCTCTGAGCCTGATGGTCAAGGGCGACGGCATTCAGGCCGTGTATGGTCCTAAGGCAGACGTGCTGAAATCCGACATCAACGATATTCTGTAAAAAGCCATGAAACTGCTGACATTAAATACCCACAGCCTCATTGAGCCGGATTATGAAGCCAAGCGGGAAATTTTTGTAAACGTTATCGCAAACGAACAGCCGGATGTGTTCGCCTTGCAGGAAGTAAACCAGACGGTTTCTGCGCCACAGCTTGAGAACATACCGACAGGTTATTTCCCCTGTCCCTGCAATCAGGTGCCGCTGAAGGCAGATAACCACGCCGCTGCGGTGGCGCGGATGCTGGAAGAGCGCGGCGTACAGTATCATTGGAGCTGGGTTCCGGCAAAAATCGGTTATGACAAATACGATGAGGGCATGGCTGTGTTCAGCCGTGCCCCCATCACCGCCGCTGAAAATCTGCTGCTGAGCAAATCCAACGACTATACCTATTGGAAAACCCGCCGTGCGCTGGGCATCTGTACACAAGATGTTTGGTATTACACGGTCCACCTAGGCTGGTGGAAGGACGAAGAAGATCCGTTCCGCGCCCAGTGGGAAAACCTGTCACAGGCAGCGGGTTCCAAAAAACAGGCGTTTTTGCTCGGTGACTTCAACAGCGAAGCGGCAGTACGCGGAGAAGGTTACGATTTGATTGTCCGCGACGGCTGGCAGGATACCTACTGTCTGGCGCAAAAGCGGGATGACGGCTATACGGTCACGCAGGCCATTGATGGCTGGAGAGATGCTCCGAATGCCGCAGCTAAAAAGCGTATCGACCAGATTTGGTGCTTTCAAGCACTGCCGGTCAAAAGCAGTCGGGTTGTGTTCAACGGAGCACAAGAACCGCAGGTGTCCGATCACGCGGGCATTCTCATTGAGTTGTAAAGGAAGGTAAAGAAAAATGCAGAGAAGTGCAGGTATTTTATTGCCCGTCAGCAGTTTGCCGTCCCCCTACGGCATCGGTTGTTTTTCACAAGAAGCATATAACTTTGTGGACTGGCTGAAAGAGGCCGGACAGACCTACTGGCAGATTTTGCCGCTGGGTACGACCAGCTACGGCGACAGTCCGTATCAGAGCTTTTCCGCTTTTGCGGGCAATCCGTATTTTATCAGCTTGGACGCACTGGTGGAAGAAGGCGTGCTGACCGCCGCCGAGTGCAAAAAAACAAACTTTGGCCGCAAAGCAGACGACATTAATTACCATCGTCTGTACACAGAACGAGGCCGTTTGCTGCGGCTGGCTTATTCCCGCAGCAACATCAGTCAAAACGAAGACTTCATCGCCTTCTGCGAGAAAAACAAGTGGTGGCTGGATGATTTTGCCCTGTTCATGGCGGTCAAAGACCGATTTGGCGGCAAGCCGTGGACGGAATGGGCGGAGGATATCCGCCTGCGCTGGCAAAATGCCCTCGAC
Organism: Butyricicoccus intestinisimiae; assembly: GCF_018918345.1. Taxonomy (NCBI): domain Bacteria; kingdom Bacillati; phylum Bacillota; class Clostridia; order Eubacteriales; family Butyricicoccaceae; genus Butyricicoccus; species Butyricicoccus intestinisimiae. Next base: position 69,727 of record NZ_JAHLQI010000006.1, on the reverse strand, counting down.
TATTATCATCAGGAACTATACTTTGATGTGGAATATTACAAGTACATCCAATTCAAGTTTGATGAGCAATGGCGCAAATTAAAAGCATATGCCAACAGCAAGGGCATTCAGATTATCGGCGATATTCCCATCTATGTGGCGCTGGATTCCGCGGATGCATGGGCAAATCCCGACTTGTTCCAGCTGGACGAAAAGAACGTTCCCACAGCGGTAGCCGGCGTCCCGCCAGATGGATTTTCCGCCACTGGTCAGCTCTGGGGCAATCCGCTCTACCGCTGGGAAGTGCACCGCGACACCGGTTATCAGTGGTGGATCACCCGCCTGTGGTACTGCTTTGAGCTGTATGATGTGGTACGCATCGACCACTTCCGCGGTTTTGACGAGTATTTTTCTGTCCCCTATGGCAGTGATACCGCTGCGGCCGGTCACTGGGAGAAAGGCCCCGGCATGGAGCTGTTCCATGCCGTAGAGCATGCACTTGGCAAGCGGAATATCATCGCGGAGGATCTCGGCTACATGAGTGATTCCGTGCGTCAGCTGGTGCGTGACAGCGGCTTTGCCGGCATTAAAGTTCTGGAATTTGCCTTTGATTCCCGCGACACCGGCAGTGCCAGCGACTACCTGCCCCACAATTACCCTGTGAACAGCGTCGCATATACCGGCACACATGACAACGAGACACTGGTATCGTGGTACCAGACCATCACCTCTGCCGAACGCACCATGGTACGGGACTATCTGTATGACTACGCCACCCCAGAAGATCAGCTCTATAAAAGTATGATCGCGCTGGTCTTGCGGAGCGCAGCGGCAACCTGCATCATCCCCATGCAGGATTGGCTGGGACTGGATAATTCCGCTCGCATCAACAAGCCTTCTACATTGGGCAAAAACTGGCGCTGGCGGCTGAAAAAGACCCAGCTGACCAAAAAGCTTCAAAAAGAAATCTGCCAGATGACCACCCGCTATGGTCGGAGAAATTGGGACTAAAAACGAACAAATCCCATGTCTGAGCTGCAATGGCTTGGACATGGGATTTGTTTCTATATGTGATTGTATCTCTCTTTCTTCTCTGCATATCATGGCAAAAAAATAACGGACAACCTTTTTGGTTATCCGTTACTGTTTGGAGGTGCCACCCAGAATCGAACTGGGGATCAAGGAGTTGCAGTCCACTGCCTTACCGCTTGGCTATGGCACCGTATGGAGCGGATGACGAGGCTCGAACTCGCTACCTCCACCTTGGCAAGGTGGCGCTCTACCAGATGAGCTACATCCGCATATTGTTGGTGCCTCCGGGCGGAATCGAACCACCGACACGGGGATTTTCAGTCCCCTGCTCTACCGACTGAGCTACAGAGGCAAGTTGTCTTTTCTGTCAGACGACGATATTTATTATATCATCTAAGCCCCTGTTTGTCAAGAACTTTTTTCCATTTCAGAAAACTTTTTTCGTTCCACCGTCCGAAGACGATGGAAACGAGTTAAAGTTTACTGGCGACCCGGATCGGGCTCGAACCGACGACCTCCAGCGTGACAGGCTGGCGTTCTAACCAACTGAACTACCGGGCCAGGTGGTGGAAGTTACAGGGCTCGAACCTGTGACCCTCTGCTTGTAAGGCAGATGCTCTCCCAGCTGAGCTAAACTTCCGTACCGTCCAGCGACTATTATAGTATACTCACTGGATGCGGTTTTGTCAACACTTTTTTCAAAGTTTTTTTGATTTTTTTCAAAATTCTTTTTTCTCTGTCAAAACGTGCTGTTTTTCGCGGTTATCAGCCGTTATTCTCCTCTTTCGCCGTCGCAGCCTCCAGCATCACAGCAATGTCGTCGCGGGTCATCTTATAGACCTTGTCGCAGAACTGACAAGTTACTTCAATGCCTTCCTCCTCATCACGCAGGCGCGTCAGCTCGTCCTTGCCCAAGCTGATGAGCGCGCGGGTGACCTTGGCGTGATTGCAGCCGCAGCGATAGGTAACCGGTGCTTCTTCCAAAAACTCGACCTCAAAGCCGTCCAGCACGGCATGGGCAATGTCCTCCAACGACATGCCGCTCTCCAGCATCGCGGTCATTGCGCCAGCTTTGGCAATGTTGTTCTCCAGACGGGTGATGTCCTCGTCTGTCGCGCCCGGCATGAGCTGGACGATATAGCCGCCCGCCTGCTTGACATGCTGGTCGGTGTCCACCAAAACGCCCAGTGCAACCGCAGACGGCACCTGTTCGCTCTCCGCGAAATACTTGGTGATGTCCTCGGCAATTTCGCCGTTGTGCAGAGCTGTCGTGCCGGTAAACGGCTCACCGACACCAATGTCCTTGATAACCATCAGATAGCCGCGGCCGACACCGGAGCCAACGTCCAGATGGCCGTTCGGCAGCAGCGGCAGCTCCGCAGCAGGATTCTGCAAATAGCCGCGCACACAGCCGTCACAGTCGCCGATGGTGGTAATGGCGCCAAGCGGGCCGTTGCCCTTGATCTGAATGGTCACAGAGCCGTTCTTGTCCTTCAGCTCTCTGCCCATCATAGAAGCCGCAGACAGCGTTCTGCCCAGCGCAGCGGTTGCCAGCGGCAGCGTTTTGTGAATCTGGCGCGCGCGCTCAACGGTTTCCGTTGTGCACACCGCGGTAAACTTGATCTCCGCATTGCGGCAAATCGCACGAATCAATCTATCACTCATATTTTATCGTCTCCTCATGATTTATTCCGGTTTTCTTGCCAAGAAGAAAATGCGTTCTTCCTTCTCCTTCGGCGGCTCGTCCGACAGCTCACCGCGCAGTTCGATGTCTGTAAAGCCCGCCTGCTGTAACATATCCGTCAGCTCCGCATTGTCGTACACGCGCTCGATGTGGTGTTCTTCATAGCGGTTCCATGCGCCATCCTCGTTGAGCTCAAAGATGTCAAAGTGATACTGGCACAGATTTTCTTCCAGCATGCACTGCCAGACGCAGAACACATCCTCATCCTCGCGGACAAAGCTCTGTCCGTCAATGCGCTCCAACTTGCTGCGGGTGTTGACGTCAAATAAAAACAGTCCGCCCGGCTTGAGATATGTATAGACGCGCTTCATTGCCTCGCGCAGCATATCCGGATCTTCTACATAATTGACGGAATCCAAGCAGCACACGCAGGCATCTATCCCGCCGTACAGCTCCAATTCCTGCATCGGCTGATGCAGAAGCAAAACCGGCTTGTCCGGATTGGCATCCATGCAGTTTTCCTGTGCAATCATCAGCATATCTTCCGACTGATCGACACCAATCATATCATAGCCGCGCTGTGCCAAGATGCTGGTCAGCGAGCCGGTACCACACGCCAAATCCAAAATCACAGACGGCTTGACGTGCTTTTGTTCAAAAATCCGCTCAAAAAAATCCGCCCACCGTTCGTATGGCACGTCATCGGTGAAGCGGTCATAGTATTCCGAGAGCAGTCCGTACTCTGAATATTCACTCATCTGTATCGTTTCCCTTTGCTTGCTTCATGCGATCCAGTGCCGTGCGGTAGCCGTCCGAACCATACGTCAAGCACTTGTTGACGCGGCTGATGGTTGCCGTAGACGCACCGGTCTCCTTTGCGATATCACTGTAAATGCGTCCCTCATCCAGCATAGCAGCGACCTGAAAGCGCTGTTCCATGGCACGCAGTTCGCTGATGGTGCAGAGATCCTCAAAAAAGTTGCTGCACTCCTCCAGCGTGTTCAGATGCAGGATTGCCTGAAACAGACTATCCATGGATTTTCCCCTGAGTTTGTTGTTCATCCATTTCGCCTCCCTCACTAACAGCTATATTGTAACATGTTAACGTGTGAAAGTAAACAGGAAATTCTGCGGAAAAAGCAAAGAAGAACGCCCCGACCTATCGGAGCGTCCTCAAGATTTATGTGTTACTTTGCCTGTTCGATTGCCTTCTGTGCGTCTTGCAGTGTCCACTTGGTGCCGTCCCAAGCAACACAGGTACCGTCCGCTTGGACTTCATACGCGCCCTGCATAGCACCGGTGACGCGATACGTGTTATCTTCGCCGGACGCTGTCAGGAACAGCAGGTATTCCTTACCCTGTTCCAGCTTGGCATCCTCTGTGCTCGCTTGGTCATCGTCCTGCACGCGCACAGTCACCGTATCGGCATCTGTCTGCCCGCGGAGCGTCTGTTCCATGCGAACCGTGTTGTCAACATAGCTGCTCGCATCGCCGCCGGTTTCCGGTTTCACTTGGAATGTGTCGGAGACCTCCGAAACCGTGCCTTTGATTATCAGGCTGGACTGTGCAATCAGTTCGTCCTGTGAGAGTGCCGGAACAAGGCTTCCGCTGGCGCCCTGCTCCGCAGAGCCTGCGGACGATTTCGGTTGTGTCGTCTGGGTGTCTCCGCAGCCTGCCATCAGGCTTCCTGCCAGCACAGCAGCTGCCAGACACGCGGCAATATGGGATTTCTTCATGTACATCCCTCCTTTTGCGCTCAGTTTACCACAACAAACCCGTTTTCGTCAATATAAACAAAAAACAGTTAATGTTTCAGAAATTTTTTATCAAAATCGTGATTGCACATTGCTCATCTTTCCGTTACATCTCCTCAGTCTGCACCGAAAAGGCAGAAACAAGCGATTTCAAAAAAGCAGACGCATATGCTGCGTCTGCTTTCTATCCGCGAAAGTTTTCTTATTCCATGCTGTCCAGCGTCTTGCTGAGCAGCTGGTTAATCATCTTCGGATTGCCCTTGCCCTTGGAGGCCTTCATGCACTGACCAACAAGGAAGCCAATGGCGTTCTTCTTGCCCTTCTTATAGTCTGCAACAGACTTCGGATTGGCAGCGAGAACCTCGTCAACCAGCTTCTGAATTGCACCCTCATCGGATACCTGCTTCAGACCCAGCTTGTCAACGATGGTGTCAACCGAATCATCGGTCTCAAACAGCTGAACCAGAACCTTCTTGCCGGCGTTGCCGGAAATGGTGTTCTTCTCAATCAGCTCAATCATGTCAACCAGCTTCTGCGCGGTCAGCTTGGTGTCCTTCAGCTCCAGATTCTTGTCGTTCAGATACTTGGAGATGTCAGACAGAATCCAGTTTGCGATGTTCTTGGCATCGACACGCTGCATGTTCACGCCCTCATCCAGCAGGCACGCCTTGTCAAAGGAATCCGCCAGAATGCGCGCTTCCTTCGGCTGCAAGCCGATTTCTTCCATGTAGCGGTTGTAGCGAGACTGCGGCAGCTCCGGAATCTCCGAGCGAATCTGCTCCAGCCATTCATCGCTGATTTCTACGGCTACCAGATCCGGATCCGGGAAATAGCGATAATCCTGCGCATCCTCCTTGGAACGCATGACCATGTTCTTTCCTCGGGAATCGTCCCAACGGCGGGTCTCCTGCGTAATCGTGCCGCCCTCAGACACAACGTCAATCTGGCGATTTACTTCATACTCAATGGCACGCTCTGCCGCAGAGAACGAGTTGATGTTCTTCATCTCGACACGAGTGCCCAGCGTCTCGGAGCCTTCCGGACGAATCGACACGTTGACATCACAACGAATCGAGCCTTCCTCCATGCGGCAGTCGCAAATTTGCAGATAAGACAGGGTCGTCTTGACGGTCTCCAAGAATGCCTTTGCCTCTGCTGCGGAATGAATGTCCGGACGCGTTACCATCTCGATCAGCGGTACGCCGCAGCGATTGAAGTCAACAACCGTGCCCTCGCCCTCATCGTGCAGTAGCTTGCCTGCGTCTTCCTCAAAGTGAATGCGCTCAAAGCGAACGCGCTTCGGCTCGCCGTTTACTTCAAAATCAACATAGCCGTTTTCGCAAATCGGCACATCGAACTGCGAAATCTGGTATGCCTTCGGCAGATCCGGATAGAAATAGTTCTTGCGGTCAGACTTGCACAGCTGGTTTACCGTACAATGGGTAGCCAGACCCATCTTTGCCGCATAATGCACGACCTGCTTGTTCAGAACCGGCAGAGCACCCGGCTGACCCGTGCAAACCGGGCAAACATGGGTGTTAATCTCTGCGCCGAATGCCGTGCTGCATCCACAGAAAATCTTGGTCTTTGTAGAAAGCTCGGCATGGACTTCCAAACCGATGACTGCTTCATAATTCATGATACGATTCCTCCCTTACAGTGCCACGATGTTGGACAGACCGGACGCCTTCTCATAGGCAAGACCGGCATTGATGAGCTTCTGCTCGCCAAAGCGCGGACCAATCAGCTGCATGCCAATCGGCAGCTTGTTCGCATCGAAGCCACACGGCTGTACCATTGCCGGAAGACCTGCGATGTTGACGGAAACCGTGCAAATATCGCCCATGTACATCTGCAGCGGATCAGAGGTCTTTTCTCCAATCTTGTATGCGGTGGTCGGTGCTACCGGCGTCATAATGACGTCTACCTGCTCGAATGCCTTGTTGTAGTCGGCACGGATGGCGCGCTGTGCGGCACGTGCCTTCTTGTAGTACGCATCATAGTAGCCGGAGGACAGCACGTAAGTGCCCAGCATGATGCGGCGCTGTACTTCCTGACCAAATGCTTCACTTCTCGACTTGACGTACAGATCAATGATGCCGTCAAACTTTTCTGCGCGATAGCCGTACTTGACACCGTCAAATCGTGCCAGATTGGACGAAGCCTCTGCGGAGGACAGAATGTAATAAATCGGCAGGGCATACTTGGACAGCGGCAGAGAAATCTCTACGACTTCTGCGCCCAGCTGCTTATAGGTCTCTGCGGCAGCCAGAACCGCCTTGCTGACCTCTTCCGAGATGCCTTCACCAAAATATTCCTTCGGCAGACCAATCTTCATGCCCTTGATGTCCGCATTCATGCCGGCGTGCAGGCTGTCATATTCGCGCGGATAGCTGGTGGAATCCATCTTGTCATAGCCGCGCAGCACGTCTGTCAGCAGTGCGGCGTCCTCTACGCTGCGGGCGAACGGGCCGATCTGATCCAAAGAAGATGCAAATGCAACCAGACCGTAACGGGAAACCGTGCCGTAAGTCGGCTTGAGACCAACAACGCCGCAGAAGGATGCCGGCTGACGGATGGAGCCGCCGGTATCAGAACCCAGTGCGATGGAAACTTCACCGGCTGCGACAGAAGCTGCTGCGCCGCCGGAAGAGCCGCCGGTTACACGCTCCAGATTGTGCGGATTGTGCGTCTTTTGCAGCGCAGAATTCTCACAGGAAGAGCCCATTGCAAACTCGTCCAGATTGGTCTTGCCCGTCATGACCAGACCGGCATCGTGCAGGCGGTTCATCACCGTTGCATTGTATGGCGGCTGGAAGTTTTCCAGCATACGGGAAGCACAGGTGGTGCGAATGCCCTTGGTGCAGATGTTATCCTTTACGGACACCGGCACACCTGCCAGCGGAGCCAGCTCCTCGCCTGCGGCGCGCTTGGCGTCAATCGCTGCTGCCGTCTCCAGTGCGTGCTCCTCGGTCAGCGTGATGTATGCGCCGACTTTGTCCTCTACAGCGGCAGTTCTTGCAAACGCAGCCTTGGTCAGCTCTACCGAGCTGACTTCTTTATTTTTCAGCATTGCCGAGAGCTCGGCTGCTGTCTTCTGATACAATTCCATGGTATTGCCTCCCTTATTCTACGACACGCGGTACGCTGACGCCGCCGCATGCCACGCTCGGTGCATTCGCAAGGATTTCTTCCTTGTCGTAAGACGGAACGACTTCATCCTCGCGCATGGCGTTCTTGCGCTCGGTATCAATGCAATCGGTGATGTCGCCCAGATCCAGCTCCTGCAGCTGGTCTACCATGGCAACGATTTCCTGCATATCCTCAGCGATTTTGTCAAAGCCCTTGCCCTTTGGGTCAAGACGCGCCAGATTGGCGATATATTCGACATTTTCTCTCGTAATAGCCATTATTCTTTGTCCTCCTGTATCAAATCTTGAAATTCCTGCTCGGTGAGCACCGGAATGCCAAGTTCATTCGCTTTTTTCAGCTTGCTGCCCGCGTTCTCGCCCGCGACGACAAACGTTGTCTTCTTGGAGACCGAGCCAGATGCGCGGCCGCCCAGCTGTTCGATGCGTTCGGTCGCCTGCTTGCGCGTAAACAGCGTCAATGTGCCGGTCAGTACAATCGTTTTTCCCGCCAGCTTGTCGCTCTTGACGAGCTGTTCGCCTTGGAAATTGACGCCTGCTTCCCGCAACCGTTCCACGAGATGCTTGGACTGTTCCTGTCCGCGCCATTCCTCTATCGACTGTACAATTGCGCCGCCGATGTCTCGAATATCGGTCAATTGCTGCTCTGTCGCACCAAGCACCGCATCCAGCGAGCCAAATGTCGCAGACAGCGTTTTCGCCGCTTTTTGTCCGATATGACGAATGCCAAGCGCAAACAACAGCCGAGACAAATCATTGCTTTTGGATTTCTCAATCGCCGCAATGAGATTCTCCGCGGATTTTTTTCCCATGCGTTCCAGCGGCTCGATTTGTTCTTCTCTCAGCGTATATAAATCTGCGGCGGAATGCACGAGTCCGGCATCAATCAACGACTGCAAAACAGCCTGTCCGCAGCCGTCAATGTCCATCGCATCGCGCGACACAAAATGCATGAGATTGCGCAGCAGCTGTGCCGGACATTCTGCGCCGGTGCAGCGAATCGCCGCTTCATCTTCGTCCTCAAAGACCGGTGCGCCGCACACCGGACAGACCTTTGGCATTTCATACGGCACGGTGTTTTCCGGCCGCTTTTCCGGCACATAACCGAGAATTTCCGGTATAATCTCGCCTGCTTTGCGCACGCGAACGGTATCGCCAATACGGATATCTTTCTCCCGAATAAAATCGCGGTTGTGCAAGGTCGCGCGGCTGACAGTTGTGCCCGCCAGCTGTACCGGATCCAGCACGGCATTTGGCGTCAGCACGCCGGTTCTGCCGACAGTGATAATAATATCGCGCAAAATCGTTTCTCTGACTTCCGGCGGATACTTATACGCGGACGCCCAGCGCGGATATTTTGCCGTTGAGCCGAGTGCACGGCGCAGGGCAAAGTCATTGACCTTGACAACCGCACCGTCAATATCAAAATCCAATTCGCCGCGCGTGTCACCCATGTGCTGAATTTCGTGTTTAATATCTTTCGGATCCGTATACACCGGATAGCGCGGAGAAACCGGAAACCCGAGCTGTTTCAAATAATCCAGCGCCTGCACATGCGATTTCAGCGGCAAATCATCACTATTCTGAATGTTAAAGCAGAAAATGGACAGCTTTCTCTCTTTGGTCACATTGCTGTCCAGCTGCCGCAGCGAGCCGGCTGCCGCATTGCGCGGATTGGCAAGCAGCGGTTTGCCCTCCAGCTCACGCTGAGCATTGATGGCGTCAAACACCGAGCGGCGCATATACACCTCGCCGCGCACAACCAATGTTTCTGGCGCACCGTGCAGGACTTTGGGAATGTCCGCAATCGTGCGCAAATTGTCCGTGACATCCTCACCTGTGATGCCGTCACCGCGCGTCGCGCCGCGCACAAAGATGCCATTTTCGTATTCCAGTGAAACGGACAGGCCGTCAATTTTGTACTCCACCACGTATTCCGGCGCACGGGCGCGGGTATAAAACTCCTGCAGTTCATCAAACGAGAACACATCCTGCAAGCTTTCCAGCGGCCACGGGTGCGTCACTGCGGTAAATTTGTCTGAGACGCTGCCGCCCACGCGATGGGTCGGAGAGTCCGGCTCATCCACCTCCGGATATTCCGCCTCCAGCGTCTCCAGCGCACGCAGCATACGGTCATATGCAAAGTCTGAAATTTCCGGCGCATCCTCATCATAATATTTTTTATTGTGATAACGCAGGGCTTCGCGCAAAGCCGCTGCCTGCTGTGCGATATTCACTGCCATCCATCCCTTCCTAAACAATCATATCTATTATAGCAAAAATATCCGTGCAGAAAAAGAGGTTATTTTGAATTTGCGGAAATCATTGGCACATCTCCGACAAGAATGCTCTCTTCCAGCGGATAGTTTGCCCGCACCGTCATGCTTTTCGCCGTGCCGAGCAATTGCAGCGAGAAATCCGCACAGATCGTCACAGAGACCTCATACAAAGTCTGATTGATGCCGGCGCTGGAAAACTGCGACTCCACCTGTGCTGTCACGCAGCCCAGCGACACCACGCCAAACGGAATCTGCGGCCCGAAGCCTGTGAGCAGCTGCGGATCCACAAGCGTCCCCAGCGCCACCGATGTCCGCGCATGCTCCAGCGTGCCAATTTCATCGTACACACGCTGTACAAGCTGGGTTCGAATGCGATTGACGGCGGCTGAATTTGTCGTGAGCGCGGTCACCGCGCCGGTTTCATCCCGATGCAGTGTTCCGATTTCTTCCATCTGATCGGCACAGCTCGCCACAGCGTGTTCCATCTTGCTCGTTGCCTGATACTGTACATAATTCTCTGCGTATACAGCCAATTTGGGACGCAGGACAGCGGCAGCCATGGCCGGAATCAAAAGCAGCCCTGTGAGTGTCACGCACAGCAGGATCTTGCCCTTTCTATGTCTGCGCATTGCGCCGCCCCCTCTCTTTGTGAGAGCAGGATATGCGCCTGCGATTTGCCGTGACACAAAAAAAGAAGAGCACCCGCAAACGCGGATGCTCCCCATTGATTCAAATAATAAAATTATTCGTCGTCGTTCAGCAGAGCGCGGATAGACAGGGAAACCTTCTGCTTCTCCGGATCAATGTCAATGATCTTAGCTTCTACTTCTTCATCCTTGGACAGAACGTCTTCCGGCTTCTCGATGCGGCGGTTTGCAATCTGAGAAATGTGGATCAGGCCGTCAACGCCCGGGATGATCTGAGCAAATGCACCGAACGGCATGAACTTCAGGATGCGAACGGTAGCGGTGTCGCCAACTTCGTAGTTTGCGGTGAATACGTTCCACGGATTGTCTTCCGGACGCTTGTAGCCCAGGGAAATCTTCTTGTTCTCACGATCCAGACCGATTACGTAAACGTTTACGGTATCGCCAACGTTTACAACCTCGGACGGATGCTTGATGCGGCCCCAAGACAGCTCGGAGATGTGGATCATGCCATCAACGCCGCCGATGTCTACGAATGCGCCGTAAGAAGTCAGGGACTTCACGGTACCGGTGTACTCGTTGCCAACTTCGATCTCGCTCCAAACCTTCTCAGCAGCAGCGCGACGCTCTTCCTGCTGTACCGCACGGATGGAACCAACCACGCGCTTGCGCTGACGGTTGATCTCGGTGATGCGGAAACGTGCAGTCTGACCTACCAGCTGGCTCAGCGGCTGGCCCTTCGGGATACCGGTCTGAGAAGCCGGGATGAATACGCGGATGCCAAATGCGTTAGCAACAACGCCGCCCTTGTTCTCTTCGTTAACCTTGCCCTCGATGATGGTCTTATTTTCCTTTGCGTCCTCGATGGACTCCCAGCCCTTCATCTGGTCTACGCGCTTCTTGGACAGTACAATGGTGCCCTCTGCGTCGTTTACGCGAACAACAACAGCTTCGATGTCGTCGCCTACGTGGATGCTCTCCTCAGCGTTGAAGGACGGATCGTCGGACAGCTCATGGGTCGGGATGTAAGCAGCGTGCTTTACGCCCAGATCTACGTGAACTTCGTTCGGGGTGATCTTCAGAACAGTACCGGTTACCTTATCTCCTGTATTTAAAGTCTTGAAGGATTCCTCCAGCATAGCAGCAAAATCTTCGCTGCCGGTTTCAATTCTTGTCTCTTCGCTCATAATGTTTCTGACCTCCTTAATTATCCAGGCTGGCGTGGACGCGCCTGCTGTAATCCCGATAAATGGTTGCTCCATACCCTGGATCTCATTTCCCGTAAGCCCAGTGGCATCTTCGATGTATAGCACATGATCACACAGTGACGTGCTAATTTCATACAGACGCTTTGTGTTAGAGCTTTTTCGGTCGCCAATCACAATCATAATGTCCGATTTGCCAGCCAGTAGACGAGCTTCCGCTTGGCGCTCGTCCGTTGCATTACATATTGTACCAAATATTTTTGCGTTTGTACACTGTTTTTTTATAATTTTACCGCAAATATCAAAGATTTCCCTGTTGATGGTGGTCTGCGCAACCACACTGACTGGAATTTTCTGTAAATTTTCTCCATTTTTGCCGATTTTCTCCAGTGCTGCACGCAGTTCCTCCGGCGTTTCGTACACCTCGGATGTGCCGCACCAGCCCTGAATGCCAACGACTTCCGGATGATTACGGGAGCCGATGATGATGATTCGGCGTCCCTGCTCGCTCTCCTCGCGCACAATCCGGTGAATCTTTCCGACGAACGGACACGTGGCATCGACAATGCGGCAGCCTTTCTGTTCCAGCTGCTGCACGACGCGCTCCGGCACGCCATGCGCGCGAATGAGCACCGGCACACCGTCCGGAATATCCGCGACATCTTCCGCCTTGTGCACGCCCAGTTTTTCCAGACGTCCGACCTCGTGCGCATTGTGAATAATATCGCCCAGCGCCCAAATGCAGCCGTACTCCTGACAGGCTTTCTCCGCCATGTCCACCGCCCGTTGCACGCCAAAGCAAAAGCCCGCTGTTTTTGCGACTGTTACCATGTTATATCGTCTCCTTCAGCGCGTAAATGCGGCGCATCATATCGTCCGCAATCGCGCGATAGCCGTCTTTGGACTTGGTTTTTTCCGGTATATACGCATCGCCGAAAACCACATAAACCTTTGAGCGAAATTTCTTATTTTCCGATATATAAATCGGCACAATCGGCGCACCGGTGCGTGCGGCAATCATCGCCGCGCCAACCTTCGCCTCATCGCCTGCTTTGTGCTTGGTGCCGCCTTCCGGAAAAATCAGCAGCTTCTTTCCCTCTTTGACTGCTTTGAGCGAGGTTTTAATCGCTCCGATGTCCGCTGTACCGCGGTCAACCGGAAATGCGCCGAGCGCCGAGATGAGCGGCCCGAGCAGCTTGATTTGAAACAGCTCTTTTTTCGCCATCGCCACAAGCGGATACTGATTGCCGAGCGCCGTGCCGACAAGCACCGGATCCGCCCACTGCGTGTGGTTTGCCACCAGCACACAGCCGCCGTCCGGCACCTTTTCGCGTCCAATGACGTGATAATTATATTTCAGATGGTCGTATACATTGACAATCGGAATCGCCAACGCCTGAAAGGTACGGTTGTATTTCATGCTCAGCCCTCCAGCGCCGGACGAATCACAGCTTCTACCGCCGCAATCGACTGCTCCAGTGTCAGTTCGCTCGTGTCTACGAGAATCGCATCTTCCGCTTGCTTGAGCGGTGCGGCGGCGCGGGTCTCATCGTCGTGATCGCGCTGCTTCATGTCTGCGAGCACCTCTTCCAATGTGACATCTTCGCCCTTTTCCCGCAGCTCAATAAACCGGCGCTTGGAACGCGCCTGCGCCGATGCGGTCAAGAAAATCTTGACCTCTGCATCCGGCAAAATGACGGTGCCGATGTCGCGTCCGTCCATGATGACATTGTGCGTTTTCGCCATCTCCCGCTGCGTCTGCAGCAAAAAAGCACGCACTGCCGGAACCGCAGACACAAACGATGCATACTTGGACATCTCCGGTGTGCGAATGGACGCAGAGACATCCTCACCATCGAGCAGTACATGCTGCACGCCCTGTTCATACTTCAGGCTCACCTGAATTCCGCTGTCCAGCACCGACTGGATGCGCTCGGTCTGTCCCAGCGCGATGCCTGCGCGGCATACCGCCAGACCAATCGTGCGGTACATCGCGCCCGTGTCCACATACACAAAGCCCAAATGTCCGGCAGCCGCACGAGCAATCGTGCTTTTTCCTGCGCCGGACGGGCCGTCAATTGCAACTGCAATGGTTTTCATATATCTTTCCTCACTTTTATTCACGCGCGGTCACTTCCGGCATGCAATCCTGCCAGATAGCCGGTCGACCACGCAATCTGCAAATTAAATCCGCCGGTGTACGCGTCCACGTCCATAATTTCTCCGGCAAAGTACAGATTCGGCACCTTTTTGGACTCCATCGTCTTAGGTACAATATCTTTGACTGATACGCCGCCGGATGTGATAATCGCGTCCTCAATCGGTCCCGGCTGTGTAATATCCAGCGCAAAATGCTTGAGTTCCTGCACGAGCTTCTGCCGCTGTTTTTTGGTAATCGCATTGACCTTTTGGTGCGGGTCAATCTCTGTACGCTCAACGACAATCGGAATCAGCTTGCGCGGCAGCAGCCCGCCGAGCGAGTTGCGGAAATCCGTGTTCAATTCCTGCGAAAAGTCCGATAGGATGCGCTTGTCCAACACAGCTTCGTCCAACGCCGGCTTCAAGTCAATCTCTGCCCGATACGTTGCCTTGTCCCACTTGCGCATATGAGAAGATGCGCTGAGCACCAGCGGGCCGGAAATGCCGAAATGTGTAAACAGCATCTCGCCAAAGCCCTCATACAGCTTTTTATTGTTCTCAAAAATTGTCAGCGTGACATTTTTGAGCGGCAGTCCCTGCAAACGCGGGCAGGTTTTTCCCGGACAGACCAGCGGAACCAGCGAAGCGCGCAGCGGTGTCACCTTGTGTCCAAGCTCCTGTGCCCAGGCATAGCCGTCACCGGTCGAGCCGGTCAGCGGATACGATTTGCCGCCGGTTGCCACAATCACGCGGTCCGCGCGGTGCAGCTTGCCCTCGGTCTTGACACCGACAACACCGGTTTCATCGGTCTGGATGCCGGTCACACGCTCCTGTACAATCGTCACGCCGCAGCGCTTGACCCAGAAAAACAACGCGTCTACAATATCCCGCGCCTTGTCCGACTGCGGAAACACGCGGTTGCCGCGCTCGGTTTTGAGCGGTACGCCCAGTTCCTCAAAGAACTTCATGGTGTCCTGTATGGAAAACGCACCCAATGCACTGTACAAAAAGCGCGGATTTTGCGGCACATGCGTCAAAAATTCCTGCATGTCACAGTTGTTGGTGACGTTGCAGCGCCCCTTGCCTGTAATCGCCAGCTTGCGTCCCACTTTTTCATTGCGCTCAAACAGCAGCACGCGGGCGCCCTGCTGTGCTGCTGTTCCGGCAGCCATCAGACCGGCTGCGCCGGCTCCAATCACTGCGACTGTTATAGAATTATTCATTGTCGAGTTTCTCATATACCTCATATTCGTCCCAAATGGATTCCAGATGATTAAAGGTCTCGCTGATTTCCTGCTGCTTGCGCATGCCGATGGCGACAATCAGCGCGTTGACGACGCTGAGCGGTGCGACCAGCGAATCGACAAACGAAGCCATGTCGCTCTTTGCGAGCAGCGTATAATCTGCCGTCTGGCTCAGCGGAGACAGCTGGCTGTCTGTCAGCGCGATGACCGTCGCGCCGGACTTTTTCGAATACTCCAGCGCCTTGAGCGTGCGCTTGGAATAGCGCGGGAAGCTGACGCCAAACACCACATCACCCTCGCCGACGCGCAAAATCTGCTCAAAGATTTCGCTCACGCTGTTCGTGTGAATCAGCTTGACGTTGTCGAACATCAGATTGAAATAGAAGCCGATAAATCCCGACAGGGACGCCGAGGAACGGACGCCGAGAATATAAATATTCTTGGCGTGCAAAATCGCTTCTACGGCGCTCTGGAAGGAATTGCGGTCAATTTCATCCAGCGTCATGCGGATTTTGTCGATGTCCGAGGACAGCACGGAGCGCAGAATATCCTGATCGCCCATTCTGTCGCTGGTCACTTCCATACGCTGTACGGCCGTCAGCTTGTTTCGAATCATCTCCTGCAGCGCCTTTTGCAGCTGAGGATAACCTGCATAGCCCAGCTCCGTGGCAAAACGCACCACCGTGGATTCGCTGACGCCGACCGTCGAGCCGAGTTTGCTTGCGGTCAAAAATGCCGCTTTATCATAGTGTTCAATGATATACTTCGCAATCAAACGCTGTCCCTTGGAAAACGTGGACAGATTGTTCTGTATTTTGTTCATCAAATCATTCATAGTTTCTGCCTCTTATACACATACGGGTTTCACAATTTCTGTAGTTTTATTGTATCTGTTGATGAACAAAAATGCAAGTGTTTCTCATGCAAATTGCAAAATTTGTGCCGGAATGCCATCATTTGTCTGTTTTTTCCAAGCCGCTTGCACGGTGCAGCGCCTGCATTTCTTCCGCTGTCAGCTCCCGCCAGTGCCCCGGACGCAGAGAATTCTCCAATTGCAGCGGCCCCATGGCAATGCGGCATAAGCGCAGCACCTTGAACCCGCACTGCGCGCACATTTTGCGAATCTGCCGGTTTCGTCCTTCATGAATTGTGATGTGCAGCTCGTGCACACCGTCTGTACCCATCTTTTTTGTCTTTACCTGTGCCGGCCGAATGCGATAGCCGTCAATGACCATCGGCTTAGACAGATCCTGAATGCGGGATGCATCGCCGCGCACCGTCACGGCATAGGTTTTGTCCACGTGATTGCGCGGATGCGTCAGCGCAGCGAGCAGTGCGCCGTCATTGGTCATGAGCAACATTCCCTCGGAGTACTGATCCAGTCTGCCGACCGGCAGGACGCGCACCGGACAGTTTTTGACGAGCTGTGCCACGGTCTTTCGATTTTTTTCATCCGACATCGTTGTGACAATCCCCGCCGGTTTGTACAGCACAATCGTGTGATAGCTCTCATGTCCACCGATGCGTCTGCCGTTGACACAAATAGTATCGGTATCCAAATCTGCGCGGTCTCCCACCTGTGCCTGTTCTCCATTGACGGTGACGGCACCGCTTGCAATCAGCTTTTCCGCTGCCCGGCGCGAACAGACGCCCGCGCCGGATAAAATTTTTTGTAGTCGTTCCTGCATATGTTAATCCTTCCACGGACGGCTGCTTCCCGTCCATCCCTGCTGTTTCCAATACGCCGCATCGGCGTCTTGGCTGTCCTTCCTGCCGCGCACAATGTGCATCATGGTAAAAAATGCCTTGGTTTTCAGTGACGGCTGTATCTTTCCGTGCCGTGCTTTGATTTTTCGCGCCAGTGCTGTTGTTTTGTTCTCAATCTCTCGTTTTTTCTTGTCACTCATGTGCTGATAATTGATCGCATAAATCGCCGTGCCATATTGATACACCCTGCCGACACCCCAGTACCACAGACTATCCGCCATGTCTTTACAGGTCGACTTCATGCCCGCACCCGCCGCCGTCGCAATGCAAACCGCCTGCTTGCGGAACATGGAGCCTTCCGGTCTATGTACCATCCAGCGCCAGCCATAATGATCCAAAAGTGCTTTCATCGAGCCGGTCACATGGTAGACATACACCGGACTTGCCAGAATAATAACATCCGCTTCATCCAATTTTTGTGTGATGGGCTGCAGGCTTTCCGCATGCGGACAATCTTTTGCATCGTGCAAAATGCACTTGGCGCAGCCCACACAAAATTCTCCAAAATCCCGCGGCAAAAAAATTTCCGAAATGTCTCCGTCCAATTTTTCCGCCAGCATCCGTGCAATGTGATACGTCGAACCCTTATGATTCTGCCCGTAAACCACGGTAATTTTCATATACTGCCTCCCTCTTTCTCACGGCATCCCACCAATGCCGAAATTTTTCCAATAAACCGGTATCTTCCTGTGCGGGATCCAGCGCGACGGACTGCGCGCAAATCAGCGCGGTTTCGTCCAGAACGGCGCCATTGCACAGCAGCTTTGCGCTGCCGCAAATATCGCCCTGCTGTACAGGCGCATACAAAAAATCCGCATGGGAAATCTGAATTTCCGCCTGTTCTCTGTCAAACAGCTGTGTCGTCAAATCCTCTTGATACACCGCCTGTATCTTCTGTTTTGTTCCGCTCTGCACGGAAATCGGCGCAGCGGTATCTCCCGCCTGCCCAACCCGCTTTTCGCGCAGAGACGAAAATGCCGCATCCAGCATGTGCATGTGGTCGTTCCAATCATCGCCGTCATGCAGCGTCACAGCCACAACCGTTCTGCCGTTTCGCTTTGCCGCACTGACCAAACAGCGCCCCGCCGTCCTAGTATAGCCGGTTTTGACGCCGATCGCATCGGGATACATGCGCAGCAATTTATTGTGATTGACCATGGTTCGTGTACCGGACGTGTAACTCTGCGTCGCAACAATCTGTGCAAAAACAGGATTTTTCAGCGCTGCCGCCGTCAGCTGTGCCAGCTCCTGTGCCGTCGTGTGATGCGTTTTTCCATCCAACCCGCTGGGATTGTCAAAATGCGTATTGCGAAGTCCTAATTGCTGTGCTCGTTTGTTCATGCGGCGCACAAATGCCGTTTGTCCGCCGAGATTTTCCGCAATGCACGCCGCGGCATCGTTGCCGGAACACAGCATCAAACCATACAAAACGTCTTGCAGTGACAGCTGTTCGCCCTGTTTCAAGTACATGGATGACCCTTCTACGCCCGCACTGACACCGGAAACCGTGACAATTTTCTGTAATGCTCCGGATTCCGCCGCCAGCAAGCCCGTCATAATTTTTGTCGTGCTCGCCATGGGCAGCTGCTGTGTTTCATTGGCACCATCCAGCAAAACACCAGTATCTGCATCCAGCACGGCATACGCCTGTGCAGAATACGCGTTTGCTCGACCCATACCGAGACACACAGCCAGCAGCAGACAAACCAAAAACTTTGTTCTCACACACATTCCCCCTCAGATAGTCATTTTACGGCGTCCTGTGTGTGTTTATGTCTGAACAAAAAGAGGAGCATTTGGCCCCTCTTTCTGTTTGTTTATTCTTCTGTCGGAGCGACTTCGGTTTCTGTGACCGCCTCTTCCTTCTTGCCGCGCTTGCCAAACAAGCTCTGTACGCCGTTAATGGCATCCGGAATCAGTTCAATCAGGCGATCCGTGCTGCTGTCCGCCGGCATATTGACCGGAAGAATGCGCGCGTTGCCCTCGCTGACGATGAGGAACGCAACCGGCTGAATGCTGACGCCGGCACCACCGCCGCCGCCAAAGCACAGCGGCGCATTGTCACCGCTGTTGCGGGACTTGAAATCGGTACCGCCGGAACCAAAGCCAAAGGTAACCTTGGAAATCGGAATCAGTGTGGTTCCATCATGTGTGACGATTGGATCGCCAATGATCGTGTTGACATCGACCATCGAGCGGATCTTTTCCATTGTCTCAGCCATCAGGCCATTTACACCATGTTCTGCCATTTGAAATTCCCTCTTTCTTTATGCTGGATGTTGCTGAGAAGCCATTTGTTTTTGGCTCCAAGCTTCTCGTTCCTGTTTCGTCAGGCGGATTGCCTTCCACAATGCCCACAGCTCCTTGCGCCGCCGCCACAAAATGCGCGGATACCAGCACAGCCGCGTCATCACGGAAATGTCCAATCCCCACACAGTCTTTTGTGCGTCAAAATCTGCATCTATGACAATTTTTGTGTCCTTGAGCACATGCGTGCGTGCCAAATACGGATACAAATTGCCGACAACCGCGGAGCATGCGCCGAGCAGTCTGCCCGTGCGCGCTGCATCTGATGTGTGCAGAATGACCGTCACATGCAGTTTTTCCCACACGACAGCACCCGCCAAGTCATAAATCAGCTCTACAAGCAATTCCAGCGCGCGATCGATCGGCAATCGCTTCAAATCAAAGCGCGGCGCGGTGGTTTCCTGCTTGTGCTCTTCGCGTTTTTCTTTCTTTTTTTGTTTCTTGGTCGGCTTTTTCGTTTTCTTCCGTTTGCCGCCAAGCCGGAATACTTTTTTTATCGGGCCGAATCCCAACCGCACCTTGATCTGTCCGTCCGGCATGTCCCGTTTGATCTCGATCCGTGCCGGTGCAAACAGCGTGAAGGCCGTGAGCACCACGAACACGAGCAGGACAACGCACAGCACGATGCCAAGTATGCGGAGTACCATCATGATCCAGCTTCCTCCTGTTCAGACTCGCGTTTTTCCTCCAGCTCCCGCAGCTCCGGCAAATCCGGCAGCTCGTCGAGAGACGAAATGGAAAAGGCACGCAAAAATGCCGGTGTCGTGCGGTAAATCATCGGTCTGCCCGGCACATCCAGACGGCCGCAGCCTTCCAGCAAGCCTTTGTCCAATAAATTCAACACGGTATTGGAGCTGTCGACGCCGCGCAGCTGCTCGATATACGCGCGCGTAACCGGCTGACGATACGCAACAATGGACAATACCTCGAGCGCTGCCGCAGACAGTGACGGTGTGCGCCGCACCTCCAAGGCGCGGCGAATGGTATCGGCGTATTCCGCGCGGGAGACCATCTGATAGCTGTCTTGCAGCCGGATAATCTGAAATCCGCGCTTTTCCGCGTCATAGCTGTCCGCCAGCTCCTGTGCCAGCCGATGCAGCTGTTCGGCGTCAATGCCGAGCACCTGCCTGAGTTTTTCTTCATAGACCGGTTCTCCCGATGCAAATAAAATGCCCTCCAGCAGGCAGGACAATTCATTCATGAAATGCGTTCCTCCCGTTCTTCTCCTGTAAATAGCGTCAGCGTCGGGTTCTCGTCCTCTCCCTCAATGTGAATGCGGTGCGTCTTGGACAGCTCCAGCACGGCGAGAAACGTCGCGACTACCTCCGACCGGCTGTGCAGTCCGTGAAACAAGCCCTGAAAATGCAGCTTCTTTTTCTTGCGGAAGCGCAACAAAATCGCCGTAATGCGCGTATGTACCGGAACCGTTTCATGTCCGACAATACCGGAAAAGGCGCTGACCGGCGGCGGCATTTTTTTGCCGATGCGCGTCAGCATGCGCCGCGCGGCATCCGACAGCTTTTCCGGCGGCAGAGTTCCCTCAAACGTCTTTTTGCGTTCGATTGGCTCGGGCGGGCGCGTCAGAATATCGCGTCCCACATCACTGTGCCGCTTAAAGTACGGCTGTACTTCGCGAATGCGCTGGTATTCCAGCAGCTGTTCGACGAGCATCGCGCGCGGGTCCTCTTCCTCGTCCTCTTCGTTCTTTTCCTTCGGCAGCAGCATGCGCGATTTGATGAGCATGAGCTGCGCCGCCATGGCGATGAAATCTCCTGCAACTTCCATATCCGCTTCCTGCGCCTCGCGCAGAATTTCCATGTACTGCTCCAAAATCAGCGAAATCGGAATGTCGTAAATATTGACTTTGTTCTTCGCAATCAAATGCAAAAGCAAATCCAGCGGTCCGTCAAAGGCGGACAGGTGAAAGGTAATCTTTTCTGTCATTTAAAACACCAACAAAACAATCGAGCTGAGGACATGATACACCACATTGATAAAGAAGTTAATCGGTCTGTCCAGCACGCCGACAAACAGCAAAATCAGCAAAATAAACTGGATGTACTGCTCATACTGCGCGAACTTGTACTCATATTTTGCCGGCAGAAACGCCAGCAGAATTTTTGAGCCGTCCAGCGGCGGCACCGGAATCAGATTAAACACGCCCAGACCGATGCTCATAACCGCCGTCATGTACAGCATGAGTGCAATCGCCGTCAAAATCGGCGAGCTGGTCAGGCGCAGCGGATAATACAAAAACAAAGCGAGCAGCGCCAGCACAAAATTAGATGCCGGTCCCGCCAGCGACACCAGCGCGATGCCGACGCGGCGATTTTTGAAATAGCTCGGGTTAATCGGCACCGGCTTCGCCCAGCCAACGTGGAAAAACAGCATGCAAAGTGTGCCAATCGGGTCGAGATGCCGCAGCGGGTCAAAGGTCAGACGTCCTTCCTGTTTGGCTGTCGGATCGCCCAGCGCATACGCCGCAAATCCGTGGCAAGCCTCGTGTACGCTGAGACAAAGCAGCAGCGCCGGAATGCTGACCAAAATTTGAATCAGCGAACTGTGCAAAAAACTTGACATACGATACTCCTATCATCATTCAATATTAGAATATAGTATAGCTGGAAACCCCATAAATTTCAAGCAACTGCGCGGATTTTACAAACTGGTCACAGGAAAAAAGAAAAGGCGAAGTGTCACGACACCACGCCCTTTCCTTTGATAAGGTTAAACTAAACTTAATTAGTCCTTTACGATGTTCAGTTCTGCCTTCAGCTGTGCCATCATTTCAGCATATTCAGCATCAGTCAGATGTACCGGATTCGGGTTGGTGATTTCAAATCCGCCGCCGAATTCAAAACCGCCCTCATACTTCGGCACGATATGAAAATGAAGGTGCGGCAGCTTATCGCCGAATGCGCCCAAGTTGATCTTGGTGCAGCCCCACAGCTTCTTTACTGCGCCGGCTACGTCTGCGACATCATCCATAAATGCATGACGCTGCTCCGGTGTCAGGTCGGACAGCTCGGACAAATGCTCGTCAACAGCGACAACGCAGCGGCCCTTGTGTGCCTGATCCTTGAACAGATACAAAACGCCCTCTCTCATCTTGCCGACGCGGAACATAATTGCCTTGCGGTTCTCATTATCCGGATCACAATAAAAACAACTTGCCATTGGAATCGTCTCCTTTTCATTCACAGAATCTCCCGTCCTCGCGGACGTTGTTTCCTGTTGTTAGTATACAGCAAATCAAACAGGATTTCCATAGGTTTTAACCAAAAGTTACATAGAAATTTGTTTCCCACGCCGGAACATACGGATGATGCCGCATCCCAAGGCGGACATCTGCACACATGTCACGCAGCAGCAGCGGCAGCTCGTACAAATCTTCACTTCTGTGATAGGCAGACAGCGAAATACGCGGCTGGTATTTCTCAATGGTGTGCCGCGCTCCCTCCAGCGCCATGCGCTCCGCGCCCTCAACATCCAGTTTGAGCAGCGTGCACGGCGCGCCGTTCAGCACATGGTCGACCGATTCCACCGGAATCATCACCGTGTGCTTGTCATGCGACACCTCATTCATCACCGGCGTCAGCGCGGAATTGCGTCCTGCCTTGCCGCCGAACAGCAGCTCTCCCGGCTCGATCCACGCGCCCGCGTTGACGAGATTTATGTTGTCCAGCTGTGCCTGTTCCACGTATTTTTTCAGCTTTTTGAAGGTCTTTCTGTCCGGTTCCAGCGCGGTGATCGAGGCATAGTTCCCGTCGGTAAAGGACAGCAGTTCGCGAATGGTATCGCCATTATACGCCCCGAGATCGACAAAATGCTCCTGCTGTGTCGGCTTGAGGTAGGTTTCAAACGCGCTCTCGCGGCTGTCCGTGTAGTCGCGCAGCCAATGCAGCTTGCCGCTCAGCTTAAAATTGACTGTTGCCGCAAACACCTCGCGGGAGCGGTCATCCGCCAGCAGCGCATACGCCTGCTCCAGCTCCTCGCAGTGTTTCTGCGCAAATGCCCAATCAAACAGCTGCCCCTCTGCGACCGGAACATCCGGCGCATACGTCGTGTGCGTGCTGTCCAAATCATCAAACAGTGCCAATACCTCCGGTCTGCTCGATGCAAACGCAATCACAGCGACAAAATCTCCCAGTTCCTGTTCGAGATCCGCGCGCTTTTTTACGACAAAGCCCGCAAAGCTGTGTCCGCGCACAAATTCATCCGAGGCAAAAATGCCCGCAATCGGAATGCTTCTCTGCTCACATACGCGCAGAATTTTTTCTGCGCCGTCTCCCATGCCGTACAGACAAATCGGACGCGTTTCCCGCTGCAGCGCCGTCCACACATCGCATGATTCCGTCACAAAGGACGGCACTCTCTCGCTCATTCCCATGTTTTCCACACATCCGGACAGAATCCAACCGTTGCCTGCTTGCCATTGCGCACAATCGGTGTCTGGAGCAGCTTTGGATTATCCAGCAGCTTTTCCATCTTGGCTTCATCGGAAGCAAGATATGGCAGCATCGCAGCATCGGGATCCTTTGCCTTCGGGTCAATCATTGCTTCGAGACCGACTGCGCGGCACACGGAGGTAAACTCGCCCTTGCTCATGCCGTAACGCACGAGATCTACCATTTGGTACTTGATGCGACGTTCCTTAAAATAGCGCTCGGCTTTTTTTGTATCAAAGCATTTGCTCTTGCCAAATATCTGAATATTCATACAAATCTCCTTTTTCCGCGATTTTCCTTATCTTATCACAGCTTTCTGCAAAAAACAACGGACATTTGACGAATACACAACGGACAAATTGTCCGCGGCATAAAGACAATTGTTTAACTTGATACACAAAAGCCAGTTTCATTTTGTGTATTTTATGTATCCTGTCCATTGTTTTTCTGTCTTTTTGTGATATACTATAGTCAAGCTCAAGGGAGCGGGAAACACACAGGTTTCCAATCCAAGAGCTTCAGGTTGATAGCCTGCCACCGCACAGTTTTCCCATTCTGTGCTTTCATATATCTCTCTCTTTACTGTATGGCGCGTCGAATTCCTACCAATCGACGCGCCGCTTTTTTGTCTTTTTTTCTCCAAACAAATCATTGTTTCCCATTCGGATCTATGATAATATATATTTGTATGCGCCTGCATATTGTCCGGCGCTTTTTTTATACGAACAATGGCTGATCGGAGGTTTTTTCTTTTGTCAGATTTAAAGTCAGAAATCACAAAGCGCCGCACGTTTGCGATTATTTCGCATCCGGATGCCGGCAAAACGACCATTACAGAGAAATTCCTGCTGTACGGCGGAGCAATTCAGCTCGCCGGTACCGTAAAGGGCAAGAAGAATACGCGTCACGCCGTTTCCGACTGGATGGAAATTGAGAAGCAGCGCGGCATCTCGGTCACGTCCTCTGTACTTCAGTTTGAATACGGCGGACACTGCATCAACATTCTGGATACCCCGGGTCATCAGGACTTCTCTGAGGACACCTACCGCACCCTGATGGCTGCGGACTCCGCAATCATGGTTATCGACGCATCCAAGGGCGTCGAGGCACAGACCCGCAAGCTGTTCAAGGTCTGCTCCATGCGCGGTATCCCGATTTTCACTTTTATCAACAAGATGGACTTGGAGTCCCGCGACCCGTATGACCTGCTCGACGAGCTGGAAAAGGAGCTGGGCATTGACACCTATGCCGTCAACTGGCCAATCGGCTGCGGCAAGGAATTCAAGGGCGTCTATGACCGTCAGAAAAACCATATCATGGCGTTTGAGGCCGCTTCCGTCTCCGGCACCAAGGAAGCCAAGGTTACCATTTACCAGCCGGACGATCCGAAGCTGGAGCCGATGGTCGGCGAGCGTCTTTGGGAGACCCTGCAGGATGACATTGAGCTGCTCGGCGGCGCCGGTGAGGAATTTGACATGGACCGCGTACACGCCGGCACGCTGTCGCCGGTATTCTTCGGTTCCGCACTGACCAACTTCGGCGTTGAGCCGTTTTTGCAGTACTTCTTGGAGATGACTCCGCCGCCGACCGCGCGCATGTCCAAGGGCGAAATCATTGATCCGTTTGACGAGCATTTTTCCGCTTTCGTATTCAAAATTCAGGCAAACATGAACAAGGCGCACCGCGACCGCGTGGCATTCATGCGCATTTGCTCCGGCAAATTCGAAAAGGGCATGGACGTCTATCATGTACAGGCCGGCAAGAAAATGCAGCTGGCACAGCCGCAGCAAATCATGGCGCAGGATCGCGCGATTATCGACGAGGCCTATGCCGGTGACATCATCGGTGTATTTGATCCCGGCATTTTCTCCATCGGTGACACCGTATGCACGCCGGGCTTTGACTGTAAGTATTCCGGCATTCCGACGTTTGCGCCGGAAGTATTCTGCCGTATTCGCCAGAAAGACACCATGAAGCGCAAGCAGTTCATCAAGGGCATGGAACAGATTGCACAGGAAGGTGCCATTCAGATTTTCCAAGAGCCGCACACCGGTATGGAGGAAGTCATTGTCGGCGTTGTCGGCGTCCTCCAGCTGGAAGTTTTGGAGTATCGCCTCAAAAACGAATACCGCGTGGACATCATCATGGAAAACCTGCCGTATCAGCACCTGCGCTGGATTGAAAACGAGGATTTCCAGCCGGACGAGCTGAAAATCACTTCGGACTCCAAGATTGTGCAGGACTACCGCGGACGCTATCTGCTGCTGTTTACCAGCATGTGGAATCTCAACTGGGCACTGGACAAAAACGAAGGTCTCCAGCTGTCCGAGTTCGGCCGCGCCGAGGACTAAGTTCTTTAATATCAATACCAAAAAAAGACGGACTGCATCATGCAGCCCGTCTTTTTCTGTGCCAAAATCTATCAAAAATCGGTTGCTTGCTCAGTGAACGAGTCCCGCCTGTTCCAGTCTGCGGCGAATCTGCGGGCCAACCACCGCGCAAATTACCATCTTAACCAGATCACCGACGATGAACGGCAGAACACCTGCTGCCAACGCCTGATAAAACGTCATGCCGGCCTGATAAGCCAGCCAGCCCGTGCCAAACAGATAGCACACGATGGTGCCAAGAATCATGCCGATCATGCTCGGAATCAGCTTTGCCTCAAAACGGTCAATCGCAAATCCGCAAATCAGTGCCATAAAGATAAAGCCGATCAGGTATCCTCCGGTCGGTCCAAACAGCTTGCCAACGCCGCTGCTGAAGCCGGAAAAGACCGGCAGACCAACCAAGCCGAGCAGCAGATACACAATATAGCTAATCGTGCCGCGCCGGCAGCCCAGTACATAAATCGCCAGATAAATGGCAAAATTGGTCAGCGAGATCGGAACGACGCCAATCGGAACCGACAGCGGGCCTAAAATGCAGGTAACTGCCGCCATCAGCGCGATCAGAGCCATTTCTCGTACATTTGTCTTACTTTGTTTCTGTTCCATGTCGTACCACCTAACATTTATTTTGTCGAACAAGGATAGTATACACGGCATTGTCAACCTTGTCAACAGTTTTGGTTAACAGCATGTTTTTCCAAAAATGTCAGCAAGAATTTTTGCGCCAAGCTGTTGGGCGCAATGGCTTCCCGCGCGTCCGCGAAGGAAAACCATTTTGCTTTGTCCACTTCATCCGTCATGTGGCTGAGGTCTTGTGTCGTTGCAACACAGGAAAAGTTCAGCATCAAGGTGTTGCTCGGCTCAAAAAACTGGCTGGTGTTAAAGTGAATGTCGCATACGTCCAAACCGACTTCCTCTTTCACTTCCCGCGCAACGGTTTTCTCCGCCGCTTCTCCGCGGTTGACATATCCGGCAACCAAAATATTGCGCTGCTTGCCGTACTGCTGAATGAGCAGCACCTGTGTTTTGTCCGGACTGAGCACCTCCATGCTCACTGCTGTATTAAAAATCGGGAATCGGAACTGCTTGCACTGCGGGCAATACTGTACCATTCCCTCGCGTTCCAAATATTTTTCTGTCAGCGGCACACCGCATTCATAACAATACTTCATTTGTTTTCTCCTGTCTGTACAGCATATCTATAGTATACGCCTATTATACGCCTTCTTCTTTGCCTTGCAACTGGTTTTGTCCTGCGGTATACTGAATTTACCTACTTTTTTCATTGAGATGCGAGGATTTTTTATGAACGAAACAGAACAACGCATTTGCGGCTGCATTGACGCACACGCGCAGCAGCTCATTGCTTTTGCCGAAGATATATATTCCCACGCGGAGCTTGGCTATACCGAGCACCGCACCGCCGGAAAAGTCGCGGATTGGCTGCAATCGTGCGGGATGGACGTGCAAACCGGACTTGCCAACACCGGCGTCAAGGCATCGCTCGGCAGCGCCGCTCCCTCCGTCTGCCTGATCGGCGAATTGGACGGCATCCGCAGTCCGGAACATCCGCTCGCCGTACCCAAAACCGGCATGTCGCACGCCTGCGGGCATCACATGCAGCTGACCGCGCTTGCCGGTGCTGCCTTGGCACTCAGTCAGCCGGAAGTTGCCGCTGCTCTCACCGGCCGCGCCGTATTTTTCGCCGTACCATGTGAGGAACACGTGCCGATGAACCGTTTGGAGCAGCTGCGAAGCTCCGGCATCGCCACATGCTGCGGCGGAAAGCCGGAGCTGCTGCTGCGCGGCGCGTTTGATGACATCGACGCCGCTATCACAACGCATGCACACATGGTTCCCTGTCAGTCGGATTTTCTGCTCGGCTGCAACTCGACCAGCGGATTTTTGTCCAAGCTCATTCACATCAAGGGCAGAGCCTCTCACACAGCCATTGCGCCGGAAAACGGCATCAATGCGCTGGACGTCGTGACGCTTGCCCGCAGCGCCATTGGCATGCTGCGCAGCACCTTCCGCGACCAAGACTGTATTCGCATCGGAGAAATTGTTCGCATGGGAGACTGTGCCATCAATGTCGTGCCGCACGAGGTCACTGTCGATTTGCAGGTGCGCGCAAAAACGTGGGACGCCTTGCAGACGGTCAATGAACAAATCAACCGCGCATATCGCGGTGCCGCGTATGCGTTTGGCGCAGAGATTTCCATACAAGATGACATGGGCTATCTGCCGACCATACCGGCGCAGCCATGTCAGGCACTGACAGATGCCGCGAAGCTGCTGCCCGCGACCTATGAGCCGGTAAATCCATCTGTACACAACGCTGCCTCCACCGATGTCGGCGACTTGTCGCATCGAATGCCAATTGTCAACTTTACATACGGCGGATTTTCCGGCACGCTGCACGGGGCGGATTTCCGCATCACAGACAAGGAAAAGGCCTATCTGTATCCGGCCAAGCTCGCCGCACTGACGCTGTATCATCTGCTGTGCGACCATGCCGCCCAAGCCCAAGCCTTGCTGTCTGATTTTCATCCTGCCATGACGGCGGAGGAATATCGCGCCTATGCTCACAAGTTCGGCTGCCAATAAGCCAAAATCCGGAAATCTCCCGACCGAGAGATTTCCGGATTTTTTATCCTTGTTTTTGTTCTTTTTTGCGGTTAACAAGTACAATTCCGGCGCATACTAGCAGCAGAGACAGCATATTTCGAACCGTAAACACGGTTTCACCGAGCACGACACCGGACATCAGCGAACCAAACACCGGCACCAGAAAATTATACACGGAGACCTTGCCTACCGGATAGCGCTTGAGCAGCCACGTCCAAACGGTAAATGCCGCGGCAGAGAGAAAAATCAAATAGCCGAGCAGGCAAAATGCCTGCGGAGAAACCGTCTGAAAATGTCCGCCGCCGACAATTCCTGCCAGCAGCAGCACGGCACCGCCAATCGTCAGCTGCCAGCCCGTGACGACCATCGGAGATTGTCCCTTTGCGGCAAATTTGCTGATGACTGCGCCGCTGCCGGACGCCGCCGCGGCGAGGAACATAAAGCCTTCTCCGGTCAGCGACACCCCGCCGCTCAAGCCGTCCAGCGAACTCAGCGTGATAATCAGCACGCCGGCAAATCCGAGCACGCATCCCATTGCCTTCGGCATATTGAGCCGGTCATCGGCAAACAGACAGTGCGAGATGCCCACGGCGAAAAACGTCGCCATCGCAGAAATAACCGAGCCCTTGACGCCGGTTGTGTGCGACAATCCGATATAGAAAAATACATACTGCACGGTCGTCTGCACAAGACCCAGCAGCAAAATGCCCGGCCACTGCGCTCTTGTCGGAACAACCAGCTTGCGGCTCGTGATAACCGAAATCACAAGCACCGCAACGCCCGCCAGCATGAACCGCCAGCCGGCAAAAAACAATTTGCACGCCGCTTCGTCCCCGATGCCAAACAGCGCATAGCCCGACTTGACCGCGGGAAAAGCACTGCCCCACAGCAGAGTGCAAAGCAGCGCCGGCAGTGTCAAGCCGATGAGATTTTTTTGTTTCATGATTCAACCTCTTTTTATTAAAATGTCCGTGTTCCATCCTACTCCACCCCATGTGCAATTACAAGGGGATTGTTTGCATTTTTTTGTTAAGTTCTTGACGAATACAGCGGATGCTGATACAATAGGTTAGATATGAGTGGTTTTTGTATGTTTTGAACAATTTTTTGTTCCATTCTGAGTATCATTGACAAACGGAGGATTTTGTTACATGGATTATCAGGCACTATATAACAGTAAACTGACAACTGCCGCAGAGGCAGCAAAGGTCGTCAAGAGCGGCGACTGGGTAGACTACGGCTGGTGCACTGGCACGCCGGTTGAACTGGACAAGGCACTGGCCGCTCGTGCAAACGAGCTGGTAGACGTCAACATCCGCGGCGGCGTCCTGATGGAGCCGCTTGCCATCGCACAGGTTCCGGACGCAAACAAGCATTTCTCTTGGAACTCTTGGCACATGAGCGGCATTGAGCGCCACATGATTAACGACGGCATCGCGTTCTATGCCCCGCTGCGCTATTCCGAGCTGCCGCGTTGGTATCGAGAGAGCATTTGCCCGCCGGATGTTGTTATGATTCAGGTCGCACCGATGGACAAGCACGGCTATTTCAACTTTGGTCCGAACGCTTCTCATCTGGCTGCCGTTTGCGAAACCGGCAAAAAGGTCATCGTAGAAGTCAACAAGAACATGCCGCGCTGTCTGGGCGGCTTTGAAGAAGGCGTTCACATCACCGATGTAGACATGATCGTTGAGGGCAACAACCCGCCGATTCGTCAGATGGGTAGCGGCGGCGCGCCGTCCGAAATCGATGAGACCGTAGCCAAGCTGATTGTAGAGGAAATCCCGAACGGCGCTTGCCTGCAGCTGGGCATTGGCGGCATGCCGAACGCCGTAGGTTCTCTGATTGCACAGTCGGATCTGAAGGATCTGGGCGTGCACACCGAGATGTATGTAGACGGCTTTGTAGACATGGCTGCTGCCGGCAAGCTGTCCTGTGCAAAGAAGAACATCGACAAGGGCCGTCAGGTATTCGCTTTTGGCGCCGGCACCCAGAAGATGTATGACTACATGGATGACAATCCGGCTCTGATGAGCGCACCGGTTGGCTACACCAACGATGCACGCGTCATTTCCCAGATTGACAACTTTATCTCTATCAACAACGCGGTTGACCTCGACCTGACCGGTCAAATTAACGCAGAGTCCGCCGGTACCAAGCACATCAGCGGCGCAGGCGGTCAGCTGGACTTCGTGCTCGGCGCCTATCTGTCCAACGGCGGCAAGAGCTTTATCTGCTGCTCTTCCACCTTTACCACGCACAGCGGCGAGCTGAAGAGCCGTATTCTGCCGACGCTGCATCCGGGTTCTACGGTTACAGACACCCGTACCAACACGCATTACCTTGTTACCGAGTACGGTAAGGTTTGCCTGAAGGGTCTGTCCACGTGGGAGCGCGCAGAGGCAATTATCTCTGTTGCACATCCGCAGTTCCGCGAGGAGCTCATCAAGGAAGCGGAAAAGCTCAAGATCTGGAGAAACTCCAACCGCAGATAAGCATAGAAAAACAAGCAAACGAAAAGCCCGTTCCGCTCTCCATCGGAACAGGCTTTTCTTTTACAACAAAGTACCGTCTCACATGATTTCCTACCCAGCCCGTTATGCGAAAATGTCGGATCTGAATATCCACATGACGCAAAGCGGACGCTAGATACACCGCGCCGGATACTGTACACAATCTTTCCCCTTATTGCATACAGCGCATATCCGGTTTGTTGTCTGGAAATTGTACTTTATATATTCATTATAATAGACACCTAGAATTTGTCAATAGGTTATCGACAAACTGCACAATATTTTTCAACTTTTCCGTGTTTTTTTTACACACCAGCCAATACCACCTGTTCGGCCTGCAAGGACTTCTGCACATCAATCAGGCGTTGATTGCGGCTTCCGCGAAAGCGCAGCAGCATATCTTTCTGCGACTCGATAAATTTTCCGTCCACCAGCACATCACACTGTGCCAGCAGGCGTTCTATGTCTGCATCCTGCTTGCCGCGCAGCTGCTCCCAAGTATAGCCGGTGTATGCCATCACATGCTTGCCATGGCGCTTGAGCTCTTGCGCCAGCTCTGCAAGCGGCTTTGGCTGGCAAAACGGTTCGCCGCCTGACAGTGTCACGCCGGAAATCAGCGGGTTTTCCAAAATATCTTCCAACAAGCGGGATATCGGCACCTGTTCTCCGCCGTCGAAATCATGCGTCTGCGGATTATGACATCCGGCACAGTGATGCGGACATCCCTGCGTAAAGATAACAAAGCGGATGCCGGGGCCATCCACGATTGACTCGTCAATGACTCCGGCAACGCGAAGAAGTTCATCCTTCATTTTGTTCATGCACTCTTTCGGTCGGATGCCGCGCGGCAGGTGTCGTGCTTGACACGGTCATGTTCTTCTGCACGCTTGGCGTTGTTGAAGCGGTCGAGCGTACCAACCAGATAACCGGTGATGCGGCGAATGCGCTCAAAGCCCACGCCTTCTCCTACCATTGCTTCACCGTTTTCATTGTATGTTACATGGTTCAGTTCATTCATGTTCGTGTCCTCCTTATATCTCATGCAGCGGGTTGGGTCTGCGATCTTTTTCCTCGTTGCTGTCGCCGTGATAGCCAATGGTATCACTGTTATAGTTTTTGTATACGCCGAGCTGACGCAGCTTTTCAATGCTGACCGCTTCTCCCTCGCGGCGACCGCAGCGCGGGCACACATCATTGATAATGCCGGTATATCCGCAAATCGGATCGCGGTCTACCGGATGGTTAATCGAGCCGTATCCAATGCCGCACTCCTTCATATAGCGAACAACCGCCTCAAATGCTTCCAGATTTTGTGTCGGATCACCGTCCAGCTCCACATAGCTGATATGTCCGCCGTTGGTCAGTTCATGATACGGTGCTTCCAGACGAATTTTCTTGAAGGCACTGATCGGATAATATACAGGCACATGGAACGAGTTGGTGTAGTAATCCCGATCGGTCACGCCCGGAATCACACCGTAGCGTTTTTTATCCAAACGAACAAACCGTCCGGAAAGTCCCTCTGCCGGTGTCGCAATGACCGAGAAATTGAGTCCGGTCTTGCGGCTTTCTTCGTCCATGCGCTCCCGCATGCGGGAAACAATGGTCAGACCCATGCGCTGTGCCTGTTCCGATTCTCCGTGGTGTACACCCATCAGCGCCTTGAGGCACTCTGCCAGACCGATAAATCCGACGGTCAGGGTGCCATGCTTGAGCACTTCTCCCACTTTATCGTCCGGACCCAGCTTATCGGAATCCATCCAGATGCCCTGTCCCATCAGGAACGGATAGTTGCGCACGCGCTTATCCGCCTGAATCTGAAAGCGCGCCAGCAGCTGCTCGACAACAAGATCCAGCATGTCATCCAGCGAACGGAAAAACACATCGGCGTTTCCCTTTGCCTTGATGGCAAGACGCGGCAGGTTGATGGACGTAAAGCTCAGGTTTCCGCGGCCATTTACAATCTCGCGGGACGGGTCATAGACATTGCCAATCACACGGGTACGGCAGCCCATATACGCCGCCTCGGTCTCCGGATGTCCCGGCTTGTAATACTTGACATTAAACGGTGCGTCGATAAACGAGAAATTCGGGAACAGCCGCTTGGCAGAAACGCGCATAGCCAGCTTGAACAAATCATAGTTCGGGTCACCCGGATTGTAATTGACGCCCTCTTTGACTTTAAAGATATGAATGGGGAAAATGGAGGTCTCGCCATTTCCCAATCCCGCTTCGGTTGCCAGCAACAGACTTTTCATAACCAAGCGGCCTTCCGGTGAGGTATCCGTGCCGTAATTGAGCGAGGAAAACGGAATCTGCGCACCGGCACGCGAATGCATGGTATTGAGATTGTGCACCAGTGCTTCCATTGCCTGATACGTGCCGCGCTCGGTCTCTTTGCGCGCATACTTTACAGCGAACGCCAGCACACGATCCGCCGTCTGCGGTGCAACACCGCGCGCAAGCAGTTGTGCGCGAATGGCCTGTGTCACGCCGTTGTCGTCTGCCAGTACCGGCTTTTTGCCGCACGAAGCAATCAATGCCTTTGCCGGTTCTAAACCGTCCGCCTCAATGTCAAATGCCTCGAGTGCCTTGGCAAGATTGTCGCGATAGTTGTGCCAATATGTCTTTTTGACACCCGGCGCCATGCTGTAATCAAAGTTCGGTACGCTCTGACCGCCGTGCTGGTCATTCTGGTTGGACTGAATGGCAATGCACGCGAGCGCCGAATAACTGCGAATGTCGTTTGGCTCGCGCAGGAAACCGTGTCCGGTCGAAAATCCGCCCTGAAACAGTTTGAGCAAATCAATCTGCGTGCAGGTCGTCGTCAGCGTGTAAAAATCAAAGTCATGGATGTGAATGTCACCCTCACGATGCGCCTTTGCAATCCGCGGTTCCAGCAGAAACATCTCATTGAAGCGCTTTGCGCCCTCTGAGCCGTATTTCAGCATGGTTCCCATCGCGGTATCGCCGTCAATGTTGGCGTTTTCGCGCTTGATATCATTTTCCACTGCGGACTGGAATGTCAAATCCTCATAGATTTTCATGAGTCCGGTGTTCATCTCACGCTGCCGCGAGCGCTCCTTGCGATACAAAATATACGCCTTCGCCGTTTTGGCGTGTCCCTGCTCAATCAGGATTTTTTCCACCGCATCCTGTACATACTCTACGGTCGGCGTCTCTGTCGGGCTGTGTGCCTCGATATAATCCGCTGCATCCAGCGCCAGACGCATCGACATCTGGTAGTCGTGTCCTCCGGATGTCTCCGCAGCTTTATAGATGGCATTCGCAATCTTCGTCACATCAAAGAACACACATCTGCCATCTCTTTTTTCAATCTGCTTTATCATCGCCGCCGTACCTCTGATTTCTTCATATTGTTTCGCCGAAAAAAACACAAAATATACACGCAGCTGTTCTTTTGCACACTATATCTTGTGTTCCATTCAACTGGAACTGTCTCATATTGTAATACGGCAACCGGCAGATGTCAATAGCCTGCACGGCTCTTGTGGTGGGCAGGAATATGCAGGAATCATTCCTATTTTTTGCTTTTCTCCTGCATTGCAGCGGCGGCATGAGAAATAGTTTTCCACAGAATTTCCCATGCCGCCCCGCAGAATTCCCAATGGTTAAGCGCAGAATCACTGAGAGATCCGGGAATCTCACAACTTTATTTTCGCTCGGATACCCAGTTTTCCACATCCGTTCATTTCTTGCAAAACGTTTGAAATTCAGCGAGAAAAAAAATTTCAATTTTATTATCCGCTCGCTCTGACACCACTACATGTTGTGGTGTCAGAGCCGGTCACAGACTCTGCTCCAAATGAGCAATATCCAGTTCCTTCCAGCTATACACGAAACAACGGCTGAGCCGACAAATTTCCTCTGTTTCCGTCTTTGCCGAATCGTCGTACACACCGACAACCGGATAACCCGCACCGGATGCCGTCACGACACAATGCAGGCTGTCCTCAAACACCGCCGTCGTGCGCTTATCCGTGCCCAGCCTCTGAGTGCAGGTGTCAAAGATATACGGCAAATTTTTGCTCGTTTGCAAATCGCCGCAGGTCAGGATAAACGAAAAGTAATCCAACACACCGACGCGGCGCAAAGCCGCCTCGACCAAGGCGTGATCCGTCGCGCTCGCCACGCACATGTGTACGCCGCGCTGCTTCATCTGCTCCAGCATATCCCGCGTTCCCTCTTTGAGCGGCGCACGCAGGCGATAATCGTCCTCAATCATGTGATTGATGCGTGTACAAATCTCCTCTTGCGATTGCTGCACGCCATAGTCGCTGCGAAAATAGTCCGCCGCCTCCGGCAAAGTCATCGTTTTGATGCGCAGCGCCAACTGCTCTACATCCGGCACGGCAATGTGCTGTTGTTCCAGATACCGCGTGCCGACCGACGCCCAATACGGCATGGAGTCGAGCAGCGTGCCGTCCAAATCAAAAATTGCGCCGGTCAGTTTCACGCTTCCACCAGCTTTCGCGCCTGCGCAAGCAGCTGTGCCGTTGCCTGTTCAATGTTCGGCGCTGCAAAGATGCCCGAGACAATGGCAACGCCATCTACACCGGTGCCGCGCAGCTCCAGCATATTATCCAGCTTGACGCCGCCAATGGCTGTAATCGGAATGGTCACGCTGTCGCAAATGTCCTTGATGTCCTGCCAAGTCAGCGGCTTTGCTTCGGACTTGGTGCCCGTCGCATGAACCGCACCGACACCAAGATAATCGGCACCGCGCTTTTGCGCGAGCAGCGCTTCTTCGACATTGTGAGCGGAAACACCGATGATCTTATCTTCGCCGAGCAAAGCACGCACATCTCCCGCCTCCATATCGTCCTGACCGACATGAACGCCGTCTGCGCCGCTCTCCAAACACGCCTGCACGTCATCGTTGATGATGCACATTACGCCGTATCTGTGACACAGCTTGACAATTTCCTTTGCTTCTGCGACAAAATCTTCATGATTCAGACCCTTTTCACGAATCTGCACGATGGTTGCGCCGCCCTTCAGGCACTCCTCCACCTGTTCATACAAGGTGCGCGCGCCGACCCATGCGCGATCTGTCACTGCATACAGCAGCATGGCATCTTTGACTGCCTGTTTTCTGTTATCGAATTTCAACGTTCATTCCTCCCTGTAATGTCTCTGCATCCATCAAGCTGATGGCATCCATCAGATAGACGCGGAACGAGCCGGTTCCCAATCCCTGCTCCTTTGTTTTTTGATACGCAATGTCTCCGGCGACGCCCATCGCGGCGGTTGCCGCCGCTGCCGCCTCGAGAATGTTGTCCGGATTGCCGCCGCAATACGCCGCTGTCAGCGCGGACAGCATGCAGCCGGTTCCCGTGACACAAGACATCATCGGATGACCATTGCGGCAAATGTACGCCCGCTCCGGCGATGCAATGATGTCAATGGCGCCGCTCACAGACACAACTGCACCGAGCTTGGCACTGAGCTGCTTGAAAAATTCTACACGTTCCTGCAGGTTTTCCTCTGTCACCGCATCTGCCGCGCCGGCATCAACGCCTTTGGTGTTAGACGCTGCACCGCCGACGGCAAGCAGCTCCGACACGTTGCCGCGCACGACGGAAAACCGATACTGCGCAAAAAAGTCGCGCAGCGTTTCCATGCGGTACGTCGAGGCGCCTGCGCCGACCGGATCGAGAACAACCGGAATCTCCGCTTGGTTGGCCGCCGCAATGGCGCGATGCATGGCGAGAACGGTGTGACTGTTTAAATTTCCGATATTGATATCTAAGCCATCCGCCTGAGACGCAATTTCTGCTGCCTCCTGCTCAGCCTCCGCCATCGTCGGAGACGCGCCGCATGCCAGCACAATATTGGCACAGTCATTGGTGGTAATGTAATTGGTGATGCAGTGTGTCAGCGGCTTTTTCAGTCGCACGTTTTGCAAAATTTCTTCAAACATATATCAATTTCCTTTTCTATTTGATGATGAAAACATAGAACAAGTCTTAGTATATCGCTGTCTGTCACTGTCTGTCAAATACTTTGACAAGGATTCTGCCCAGTGGTATCATAGAATCAATCGTTTCACAGAAAGGTTTTCTATACATATGGATATTTCCGCATTATACACGCAGATTGCCGTCATGTTTCTGCTCATCGGTGTCGGTGCAGTCTGTTACAAATATAAGCTCGTGACAGATACCGGCTCCGGACAGATGTCTGCGCTTCTCATCAATTTCGCTGCTCCCGCCATTATCATCCATTCTTTTTGCCGTGCCTTTGATCGAGCCATGCTCGGCAAACTCATCATTTCGTTTGTGCTTTCTCTGGTGCTGCTCGGCATCAGCATCGGCATTGCTGCGCTTGTCTTTCACAAAGATACCGCAGATTACGCCGACAAACGCATGTGCGTCATTTTCTCCAACAATGGTTTTATGGCATTGCCCTTATTGCAGGCGTTATACGGAGATGACGGCGTATTTATCGGTTCCATCAATATCGTTGCCACCAACATCGTCATTTGGACGTTTGGCGTCTGGCTGCTGACGCGCGCGGGCAATCGCGGCAAAGTTCGTCTGAGCTGGCAAAAAATCCTGTTGAATCCCGGAACCATTGGCTTTTTCATCGGATTGGCAATTTTCCTGACATCGACAAATCTCCCTGCCGTTTTGGATGAACCGATTACTTTTTTGGGCAACTTGAATACGCCGCTTGCCATGATTGTTCTCGGCGTCTATCTCGCACAAAGCAATCTGCTCGACATCATTAAAGACCGCTCGGTGTATTTGGTCTGCCTGCTCCGTCTTTTGGTCATTCCGCTCATCACCATCGCATTGATGTGGATATTGCGGGTGAACAGCGATATTGCCAATGTCTTGATTATCAGCATTGCGACACCGTGCGCCGTGGCATCCTCCATGTTTGCCCAGCTGTACGGCACCAACTACCGCTATTCCAGCCGTCTGATTGCTTTTTCCACCCTGCTCTCTGCGGTCACGATGCCGGTCATGCTGAGTCTGTGTGCACTGTTTGCTGTATAATCGTATATGTACCGAAAGCTGTCGATGAGACAGCTTTCTTTTTTTGTCTATGCGATGGTTCCGGACACGGTCAGTGTACTGGTGCTCGGCGTGACAATCCACGCGCCGGTCTGTGCATCCTGCGTGTACGCTGCCGCAGGGACGAGCAGTTTTCCTGCCACCGTTGCAAAATTTCCCGCCGCATCATAGGTGTAATCAGTGCCCTGTGCCCAAGCCGCACCGTTATATGTCACCGTCAAATCTCTGAGAATCGGAGCAAATACATCGGAAATAATCGCTGCGTCCGCTGCCGTAACCGGCGCATTTCCCGTGTTCTGAATGTCAAACGTATACGTCAATCGTCCATTCTCTGCAACCGGTACCGGTGCCACAGCCTTGGCAATCGAAAGAATCGGTGTCACCTGTGCAGCAACGGTTTCCTGTGCCGTCACCGGTGTGATGGTGTCGCCGGTAATCGTCGCCGTGTTGGTAATGGATGCTTCCACGCCCGGCGGCGCATACGGTGTGGTTTTTGTCTCATAGATGAGAACGGCATCTCCGCCCGCCGGAACCGAAATGCCGGAAATCACCAGCGGCGGTCCGGCGGTGACTGTCGGTTTCGCCTGTAAAATGCCGTTGCTGTAATATTGAATGGAAGGCGCGATATACTCTAACGGATATACGGTTTCCGCCGGCGTGCCGAATGCATATGCCCCCAGATCGTCCGAAACCGTGAGTCCCGTCCACGCAGCCGCACCGGCATTGCGCAGACTGATGACATACGTGATGGTATCTCCCGCCACATATGTCTCCCGCACCGCCGTTTTCTGTGCGGACAATGCCTCCAAAATCTCACCGACCGCAACATTGGAATTGACCACTGAGCCATTGTATGATAACGTTGCCTGATTGGTAAACTGTGCCATCTCTTACCCCTCCTTGCCGGTCAAACGGGAACCCTGTGTTCCCTCATTCCATCTTATGCTGTATCGCATGTCCGTGCGCCTTTTTTCTGGACAGCGCACCGCTTCAATGCTATACTAAGATATCTGACAGGAGGTGTTTTGCATGGCAAAATATAAAATCGCAGATGCCCGCACAGGATTGCGTCCATTGTCCGAAAAATCAATATTGGAGGGCGTTTTTAACGGAGATTTGCGGGCGCTGGAGCTGGAAAACGGCTGTGTCATTTATGATGACGGGCGACCCAATTATCACACACGCGACGGCCGCGAATTTGCGGAGGTCATTGAAGTTCAGTCCGGAGAAATTGTCGGATATACAGAGATAACAAACGACAGCAAGTGATGAACACCTGCTGTCGTTTGTTTTTTTGCTGTTACTGAATGTCTTTGACCGGATAATCCTTATCCTCTACCGCCTTGCGCAGAACATCGTTGGAAACGTCCTTGCTCAATGTAACCACTGCGGTATCCGTGTTGTGGTCTGCGGTTGCTTCGGTCACGCCGTCAATGGCCTCCAGTGCCTTTTTGACGGTTGCCTCACAGTGCGGGCACATCATGCCCTCAATTTTCAATGTCTTGGTCATTGTCTTTTGTTCCTTTCTTGTATGTTTGATTTTTTTATCTTTCGCAGCATTGCGGATATCTAACCAATTGAGCCGCAATGCATTGGATACGACACAAAAACTGGACAAGCTCATTGCCGCCGCGCCGAACATTGGATTGAGCTCCCAGCCCAGCAGCGAGATAAACACGCCCGCCGCCAGCGGGATGCCGCACACATTATACGCAAATGCCCAGAACAGATTTTCGTGAATATTGCGCAGCGTTGCGCGGCTCAGGCGAATGGCTGCTGATACATCAAGCAATCTGCTGTTCATAAGCACAACATCCGCCGCATCCACGGCAACATCTGCGCCCGCACCAATCGCAATGCCAATATCCGCACGCGCAAGCGCCGGTGCATCGTTGATGCCGTCACCCACCATTGCCACCTTGCCGCGGCTGCGCAGCTGTCGAATCACAGCTTCTTTTCCGTCCGGCAGCACATCGGCAACAACTTCATCCACACCTGCCTGCGCGCCAATCGCTTTGGCTGTGCGTGCGTTGTCACCGGTCAGCATGACGACATGCATTCCCATATTGCGCAGCTCACGCACCGCCTGTGCGCTGTCCGGTTTGATGACATCTGCGACTGCGACAATGCCGACCAGCTGATTGCCCCTGCTGAAAAACAGCGGCGTTTTTCCCTGCTCTGCGAGCTGCTGCGCCTGTTTTTGCAGAGATGCCGGAATCTCACAAATAGTCTGCATAAATGTTCCGCTGCCGCCGTGCAGGGGAACTCCATCCAATGCGGCAGACAGTCCATGTCCCGGCAGTGCTTGAAATTCCTGCACATCCGGTGCAGATACCGCATCGTGCTGCGCCCGTTCTACAATCGCACGTGCCAGCGGATGTTCGCTCTTTTTTTCCAGAGCATATGCCAGCGTCATAACATCGCGTTCGGAGTACCCGTCTGCCGGAACCAAATCGGTAACTTTGGGCTGTCCGGATGTAATGGTACCGGTTTTATCCAGCGCAACAACGGCAACCTTTCCGGTTTCTTCGAGCGAAACAGCGGTCTTAAACAGAATGCCGTTTTTTGCACCCTTGCCGTTGCCGACCATGATGGCAACCGGCGTTGCCAAGCCCAGCGCACACGGACAACTGATAACCAAAACCGAAATGCCGCGCGCCAATGCAAAACCGAAGGTCTGTCCGACAAGCAGCCAGACAATGCAGGTCATCACGGCAATCGTGATAACCGTCGGAACAAACACACCGGACACTTTATCCGCAATTTTTGCAATCGGTGCCTTTGTCGCCGCCGCGTCACTGACCATCTGAATGATTTGCGACAGCGTCGTATCCTCGCCAACACGCAATGCCTCACATTGCAAATAGCCGGACTGATTGAGCGTCGCTGCCGACACCAAATCGCCTTCGATCTTATCTACCGGAATGCTCTCACCGGTCAGTGCAGCTTCATTGACTGCACTGCTGCCGGACAGCACCACGCCGTCAACCGGAATGGTCTCTCCCGGACGCACGACAAAAATATCGCCTTTTTGAACCTGCTCAATGGAAACCTCTACTTCTTTGCCGTCTTTCATGATGACAGCTGTTTTCGGTGCGAGCTTCATCAGTCCCTTGAGCGCATTGGTGGT
The DNA here is from genome assembly GCF_018918345.1 of Butyricicoccus intestinisimiae. NCBI lineage: Bacteria > Bacillati > Bacillota > Clostridia > Eubacteriales > Butyricicoccaceae > Butyricicoccus > Butyricicoccus intestinisimiae. Next base: position 28,389 of record NZ_JAHLQI010000006.1, on the reverse strand, counting down.
TTTGCCCTTAGAACGCGCCTCCAGCATCTTTCCCACGGTAATCAGCGTCAGAATCATCGCCGCAGACTCAAAATAAAACTCGTTCATATACGTCATGACCGCAGCATCGTCTCTCTGGACAACCGCATGGGTCATCATGAACAGCGCGTACACGCTCCACACAAACGATGCCATCGAGCCGAGCGCTACCAGCGTGTCCATGTTCGGCGCCCGATGAATCAGCCCTTTGAAGCCGCTGACAAAGAATTTCTGGTTGATGACCATGACAATGCCTGCCAACAGCAATTGCACCAAGCCCATCGCCACATGATTGCCTTCAAACCACTTGGGCAGCGGCCAGCCCCACATCATATGTCCCATGGAAAAATACATCAGCACGAGCAAAAATCCAACCGATGCAATCAACCGGCGCTTGAGTACCGGCGTGTCGCGGTCTGCCAGCGCATCCATATCCATAGACGCTTGCGATGTCCCGCTCTGTGCGCCCTTGAGTGAAGCACCATAACCCGCATCCGTCACCGCTCGAATAATCTCCTGCGGTGATGCCGTGCCCTCTACACCCATGGAATTGGTCAGCAGGCTGACAGAACAGCTGGTCACGCCGGAAACCTGAGACACAGCCTTTTCCACGCGCGCACTGCATGCGGCGCAACTCATGCCGGTCACTGTATACTGTTTCATGTTATTTGTTCTCCTCAATGCTTGTGACCTTGTAGTCCGTCCACGCGAGCGCTTGCCGAATCGCATCATCGCTCACTGCACGGTCATATGACACGATGGCAATGCCCTTTTTCCAATCCGCATGCGCGACTGCGCCGTCGATTTTATCCAGCTGCTTTTCCACATGCTTGCGGCAGTTGTCGCACATCATGCCCTCAATATATACGGTTTTTTCACCGATTTTTGCGCCCTCCAGCGTCTTATGCTGTTCCGGAACAGCATCCCCGCCACCGCCGCAGCAGCCGCCTTCGCCCTTCATGTGCTTCATACCGGAGCGCGCCGCAACAACAGCGACAACAACCAGAATCGCAACAATAATGATTGTTCCCATAAACATAAACCTCCTTTATTTCATGAGCTTCTGCAAAGTCGTTACCAGCTCGTCAATCACTTCTTCATTTCCCGCCTGAATATCTTTGACGACACAGGTTCGGATGTGATTGGACAGCAGTTCCCGATTGAACGCATTCATCGCCGCTGTAACCGCCGCGGACTGTATCAAAATATCCGGACAATAGGCGCTTCGCTCCACCATACCGCGGATGCCGCGAATCTGTCCTTCGATGCGGTTGAGCCGATGAATGAGGCTTTTGTATTCTTCCTCGGAACGCTGTTTTGTTTTTTTATAGCAGCAATTTTTGTTTTCCATTTGTCTTACCTCACAGAGCTTATATACCCCCTAGGGGTACCTTGATTGTATACCCGCTATGGGTATCTGTCAATACCATCTCACAGATTTGTCCGATTGGAGCCAAGTTTGTCCAAATGGATGAAAAAAGAGCGCGGCACAAAGCCACGCTCTTAAGATACGATAGTTTCCGATTAAATATTCGGAATCAAATCCATTTCCTTTGCCACTTCAATGTTGACCGCACCGACAGCAATCTGTGCAATCGCATCGACAAAGCGCTGGATGCTGCTGAGCATCAGCGAGAAGTAATCACAAATGTCCGTGATAATGCGCTCCGGATCGTCCTTCATGTTTACCACGATGTTATGGCGCATATACACCACACCATCCTGCTCAAACAGGCCAAACTGGCCAATCGTGCAGAAATTGTTGATGATAAACAGCGCACGCTTGAGCTCCGGCAGATTGCGGGAAACGGCGTCCGAATCCACCTGCAGCATGGTCGCATGCATCTGGAACAGTGCAGTTTCTTCCCGCGCCATTTTTGCCGGCGGGAACCACATATCCACAATCACGTCCTGCTTGACCTTGCCCAAACGGCTCAGCTCCACACGGGTCATCGGCTGCTGGCCGTTTTCAGCCTCGAAGAATTCCGTGCGGAATCCATTCTGTTTGATGACATCCGCCATGCAGGAGAGAATTTTCTTCTTCAAATCTTCCATCTGTCTCTACCTCTTAGCCTTTTTTGATGCCAATATCCAGACGATAATGTGCCTTGTCAAACGAAATCTTCTTGACATCAGCATATGCCTTCTGAATGGCCTCATCCAGCGTCGGAGCGGTTGCTGTGACGCCGAGCACACGGCCTCCGTTGGTCACAATCTTGCCGTCCTTCTTGGCGGTGCCGGCATGGAAGACAACGGATTCTGTCACGGCATCGAGACCATGAATTTCCTTGCCCTTTTCATAAGCAAGCGGATAGCCGCCGGAAGCCATAACGACGCAGCAAGCAGCATTATCTGCCCACTTGATATCCATTTCATCCAGCTTGCCGTCAATCACTGCGTTCATAATATCAAACAGATCGCTGTCCAGACGGGACAGAACAGCCTGTGTCTCCGGATCACCGAAGCGGGCATTGTACTCGATAACCTTCGGTCCCTTCGGCGTCAGCATCAGACCAAAATACAGCACGCCGCTGAACGGACGGCCTTCTGCTGCCATGGCGTCGACAGTCGGGCGGAAAATCGTCTCCATGCAGGTCTGCGCAATGTCCTCGGTATAGAAGCGGGACGGAGAGAACGCACCCATGCCGCCGGTGTTCGGGCCTTCGTCATGGTCATACGCACGCTTGTGATCCTGCGCAGACGGCATGGTAGACAGGTTCTTGCCGTCTACAAATGCCAAAACCGAAACCTCCGGACCGGTCAGGAATTCCTCAATGACAACGCGCGCGCCGGCGCCGCCAAACTTGCCGTCATCAATCGCATCATGTACAGCTGCGATGGCTTCTTCCTCTGTCATGGCAACCGTAACGCCCTTGCCCAGAGCCAGACCGTCCGCCTTGATGACAATCGGCGCACCGTTTTCCTTGATATATGCAATCGCGTCCGCGCTGTTTTCAAATACAGCATAGCCTGCGGTCGGAATGTTGTACTTCTGCATCAAATCCTTGGCAAAGGACTTCGAGCCTTCGATAACTGCCGCATTCTTATGCGGGCCAAATGCACGGATGCCGACAGCTTCCAGTGCATCTACCATGCCCAGTGCGAGCGGATCATCCGGTGTGACAACAACGAGATCCGGCTTGTTTTCCTTGGAAAACGCAACAACGCCATCAATATCGGTTGCCTTGATGTCTACGCACGTGGCAACATCTGCAATGCCGCCGTTGCCCGGTGCGCACCAGATGGTGTCTACCTTCGGGCTCTTTGCCAGTGTCATGCAGACAGCATGCTCACGTCCGCCGCTGCCGATTACCAGTACTTTCATATTGGAAATCCTCCTTCTATAACTGCCAAAAGTCAGGCACGCCCAACGACGCACCTGACTTTTATTATCTTTTGCTTCTTAGTGATGGAACAGACGAATGCCGGTAAACGACATCACGATACCGTACTTGTTACAGGTATCAATTACATGGTCATCACGAATCGAGCCGCCCGGCTGTGCGATGTATGCCACACCGGACTTCTTTGCGCGCTCTACGTTGTCTCCGAACGGGAAGAATGCATCGGAACCAACCGTCACACCGGACTGCGTTGCAATCCAAGCCTTCTTTTCCTCGCGGGTCAGCGGCTCCGGCTTGACCTTAAACTTGGTCTGCCATACGCCATCTGCCAATACATCCTCGTACTCATCCGAAATAAAGACATCAATGGCATTGTCGCGATCCGGACGGCGGATGCCGTCTACGAACTGGAGACCCAGAACCTTCGGATGCTGACGCAGCATCCAGTTGTCTGCCTTATTGCCTGCCAGACGGGTGCAGTGAATACGGCTCTGCTGACCAGCGCCGACACCGATGGTCTGACCGTTCTTGACATAGCAAACCGAGTTGGACTGGGTGTACTTCAGCGTAATCAGAGAGACAATCATGTCCAGCTTTGCCTGCTTCGGCAGCTCCTTGTTCTCGGTTACGATATTGGTGAGCATGTTCTCATCAATCTTCAGGTTGTTGTGACCCTGCTCAAACGTAATGCCGAAGATGTTGCGGCGCTCAATCGGAGCCGGCTCATAGGTCGGATCGATCTGGATGACAGTGTAGCCGCCCTTGCGCTTGGTCTTGAGAATCTCCAGTGCTTCGTCAGAGTAAGACGGTGCAATGATGCCGTCGGATACCTCATACTTCAGGTATGTAGCGGTCTGGGCATCGCACTCATCGGACAGAGCAACCCAGTCGCCGTACGAGCACAGGCGGTCTGCGCCGCGTGCACGGATATATGCGCAGGCAATCGGAGACAGCTCCTCATCCGGCAGCGTGTCGGTGAAGTAAATCTGCTTCTCGACGTCGGACAGCGGATTGCCGATGGCAGCGCCTGCCGGGCTAACGTGCTTAAAGGAAGCAGCAGAAGCCATGCCCGTTGCAGCCTTCAGCTCACGTACCAGCTGCCAGCTGTTGAATGCGTCCATAAAGTTGATGTAACCCGGTCTGCCGTTGAGTACCTTGATCGGCAGTTCGCCTTCCTCCATGTAAATGCGGGATGGCTTCTGGTTTGGGTTGCAGCCATATTTCAATTCAAGCTCAGTCATTGGAAACTCCTCTCAGCAGTGCTTATTGCGGATGATGCTGGAAGCCTTGCCGGTCTCCAGATCAATAAAGCTCACGTACAGGGAAACCTTGTTTTCTTCGTTCAGGTTATCCCATACCATATCGGCAAAGGTGTTCAGATCGCCTTCGATGCGAACGGTCTCCGGCTCGCCCTCAAAGGACGGCAGCGGATTGCCATCGGTCTTGTAGGTATGGATGAAATGACCCAGACCTGCACGCGGTGCATCGTATTCAAAGAAAAAGCGCTTGTTGCAAGCCGGATCGCCGTCAAAGCTCTTGAGAATCGACAGCTCGTAAGCGCCGTTCGGCTCGACAACGCCGGAAATGCGCGGGGTGTAGTTCGGGCCGTCCGGCTCAAACTGACGGGTGCGCAGCGCTTCAATATAGCTCTTGCCTGCTGCCAGACCGTCACGAACCGTATCGGTCTGATCGCCGTTTGTGACGATGGTTGCGCCGTTGAATGCGCGAACCGGATGATAAATAATCAGGGACGGGTCCACCATCTTAGACGGATCAAACGCCTCTGTGCGGATGCCGTCCTCGGTCTCAGCGAAAATGCGATTGCGGCTGTTTTCGCTGCGGCCCATGATAAAATATGCAATCACTGCGTTTTTGTCATCTGCGCTGCGGCCCAGAACGATGCCGCGGCCCGGATAGCTGTTTTCGCGCAGCAGTGCGCCAAGATCAAAAATTTCCATGATAAAATCTTCCTTTATACCGTTGCGTGTTATTCAGAAATCGAAACAATCCCGCTGTCGGATACAGACAGCTTGCCCTCGCAAAACAGAGAAACTGCACGCGGGAGCAGGATATGCTCTGCCTGCGCCATGACGCGCTTTTGCAAAATCTCCGGCGTGTCATCCGGCTCAACCGCTACCGCTTTTTGTGCGATAATCGGGCCGCCGTCTGTGATGGCATTGACAAAGTGCACCGTAGCACCGGTTACCTTTACGCCCTTCTCGAGCGCCGCCTCATGAACATGCAGTCCATAGAAGCCATCGCCGCAGAACGACGGAATGAGTGACGGATGTACATTGATGATGCGGTTCTCAAAGTTCTTGCAGAACTCCTCGTCCAGCACGGTCATAAAACCAGCCAGAACAATCAGTCCAATGTCCTGTTCCTGCAAAAACTGCGCCAATGCGCGGCAGTATTCTGCGCCGGAGGCATAGTCCTTCTTGCGGCGCACCACGCCGGGAACGCCCGCCTGCTTGGCGCGCTCCAGCGCGTATGCCTTGTCATTGGAGGACACAACGACAGAAACTCTGCCGTTGTGAATATCCCCGCGTGCCTGTGCATCGAGAATCGCCTGTAAATTGGTTCCGCCGCCGGAGACCAGAACAGCGATATTTACCATAACTCAACTTCCTTTGCGCCGGTCTTGCACTCGCCGATGATGTAGCCGGTCTCGCCTGCTGCAGCGATTGCTTCCAGTGCCTTGTCTGCCTGCTCCTTCGGAACAGCGACAACCAGACCTGCGCCCATGTTAAAGGTGTTGTACATGTCATGCTCCGGAATCTTGCCAACTTCCTGAATCATCTTGAAGATGCCCGGGGTCGGCAGAGCAGCCTTCTCGATGGAAACGCTGATGTTGTCCGGCAGCATACGCGGAATGTTCTCATAGAAACCGCCGCCGGTGATGTGGCTCATTGCCTTGACATCTACGGATGCGATCAGAGACTGAATGGTCTTGACATAGATCTTGGTCGGAGTCAGCAGCTCTTCGCCCAGCGTCTTGCCAAACTCGGAGATGTAGCGCTGTACCGACTTCTCATTGATGCCCAGCGTCTTACGCACCAGAGAATAACCGTTGGAATGAACGCCGGAAGAAGCAACGCCGATGAGAACGTCGCCGGCTGCCAGCTTGGTGCCGTCGATCATCTTATCGCGGTCAATCAAACCAACAGAGAAGCCTGCCATGTCATACTCATCTACCGGATAGAAGCCCGGCATCTCAGCGGTCTCGCCGCCGATCAGTGCGCAGCCTGCCTGACGGCAGCCGTCTGCGATACCCTTTACCAGCTCAGCGATGCGCTCCGGATAGTTCTTGCCGACTGCAATGTAGTCGAGGAAGAACAGCGGCTTTGCGCCGCAGCATGCGATGTCGTTGACACACATAGCGACACAGTCAATACCAACCGTGTCATGCTTGTCCATCAGGAACGCCAGCTTCAGCTTGGTGCCGACGCCATCGGTGCCGGAGACCAGAATCGGGTGCTCCATTCCCTGTACCGGCGGTTCAAACATGCCGCCGAAGCCGCCGATCGAACCGAGTACGCCAGGAATATAAGTGCTTTCGACAAACGGCTTCATCTTTTTGACAGCTTCATAACCTGCAGTAACATCTACACCTGCTGCCTTGTAACTTTCAGAACGACTATTAACCATTTTCACCAATCCCACTTTCAAAAATATTCTTTTCAACGGTGTCCGGAACTTCGATCGGATATTCTCCGCTGAAGCATCCGTTGCAGAAGCCGCACGTTGCGCCCACTGCAATTTTGTTTGTTGCCTCCAGAGACAGATAACCCAGAGAGTCCACGCCGATCAGCTCACGGATTTCCTCTACCGTTCTGCCATACGCAATCAGGTACTCCCGATCCGGTACGTCTGTGCCGAAGAAGCACGGATGCAGGAACGGAGGAGACGAGATGCGCATATGCACTTCCTTTGCGCCGGCATCCTTGAGGATTTTTACCAGACGCGCACAGGTCGTGCCGCGAACGATGGAGTCATCCACGAGGATGACGCGCTTTCCCTCCAGATTGTTCCGGAGAGCATTCAGCTTGATGCGAACAGAGCGCTCGCGCTTGTCCTGACCAGGCTGAATAAAGGTTCGGCCGATATATTTGTTTTTAATCAGGCCTACATCATATGGAATACCTGACGCCTTGGAATAACCAATCGCTGCCGGAATGCCGCTGTCCGGCACACCAACGACGACATCTGCATCCACCGGATATTCCTCTGCCAGATACCGACCAGCTTCCTGACGGGCAAAGGCAACGGACGCGCCGTCTACGACGGAATCCGGACGGGCAAAATAGATATATTCAAAGACACAGGTCGTATGATCACATTTGATATCGCATTTCATCGAGCGCAACTCGCCATCTTCGATAACGATCAGCTCGCCCGGCTCAATGTCACGAATAAAGGTTGCACCCAGTGCATCCAGCGCACAGGACTCCGATGCAACCACATAGGAATGCATCAGCTTGCCGATGCACAGCGGACGGAATCCGTGCGGATCACGCGCTGCAATCAGCTTGCGCGGAGACATGATGGCAAGGGAATACGCGCCCTCAATCTTGCCCATCGCATGAAGCACTGCCTGCTCAATGCTGCCGCACTTGAGACGCTCGCGCACGATGGTGTATGCCAGCACCTCGGTATCACTGGAAGAACGGAAAATACCGCCGTCCAGCTCGATTTGTCTGCGCAGCTTGCCCGCGTTGACGAGGTTGCCGTTGTGCGTGATGGCAAGGTTGCCCTTGCAGTGAGTAATACATACCGGCTGTGCGTTTTCGCGCGACGGATGACCGGTTGTGGAGTAACGGACATGTCCTACCGCAATGGTGCCCGGCATGCCGTCCAAAATCTTCTGATTGAACACTTCGTTGACCAGTCCAATGTCCTTATGACACTTGATAACACCGTTGTTGTTGACAGCGATGCCGCATGCCTCCTGTCCTCTGTGCTGCAATGCAAACAGAGCGGTGTAGGCATCATGTGCCGGACTGATCTTGCCAATATCTTCTTTGTTGACGTAAACGCCAAACACGCCGCATTCTTCATGCAGCTTTGCCTGTCCGTCAAACGGCGTGCAGGCCACTTTTCTCATTTTATACTTCATAAAATCCTTCATTCAAAAGCCAAGCGATGGATACTTTGTTGTAAATTAACTGCAATGGATGCGTTCCAGCCGATCCAGAATTTCCTGATAGGCATCTATGGTATTGCTCAAATCGCGGCGAAAGCGGTCTTTTCCCAGCTTTCTGCCAGTCTCGGCATCCCACAAGCGGCTGGTATCCGGAGAGATTTCATCCGCCAGCACAATCGAGCCGTCCGGCAGACAGCCAAATTCCAGCTTGCAGTCGATCAGGCGAATTCCCGCCCGAAGCAGCTGCTGCTTTAAGATTTTGTTGATGCGGAACGCCAGCCGGTCTATTTCGTCCAGCATTTCCGGTGTGCACAGCTCCAGCGCAAATACATGAAATCGGTTAATCATCGGATTGCCGAGCAGCGCCGCCTTATAGCGGTATTCCAGCACCGGAGAACGGAGACGTGTGCCCTCCGGCTGTCCAATCAACGTAGACAGCTTGCCGGCAACGACATTGCGAACGATAATCTCCAGCGGAATCATGCGCACCCTTCGGACGACAGTTTCCCGTTCGGACATCTGCCGCACCAGATGCGTCGGAACGCCTTCGCGTTCGAGCATCCGCATGACCGCATTGGAGATATGATTGTTGACCGCACCTTTTTCATCTTTATAGGCAACGATGAGACGCGCCGGATCGTTGGTCGCATATACTTTTTTGGATTTTCCCTCGTACAGCAAATCTTGTTTTTCCATGCGGTCCCTCCTGCCTCAAACAATCGGTGCTTTTTGTTTACTTCGCGAATTGCGCGCGAATCTTCGCGTCCTTTGCCTCAACCTTCTGCGCCATCTCAGCCTTGAATGCGTCCAGCTTGGAAGCCAGCTCCGGCTCACTCAGAGCCAGCATCTGAACAGCGAGGATTGCGGCGTTCTCCGCACCATTTACACCAACAGTGGCAACCGGAATACCGGACGGCATCTGAACAATGGAGAGCAGGCTGTCCAAACCGTCCATGAACGAGGACTTGATCGGAACACCGATAACCGGAAGGGTTGTCTGTGCAGCCAGCACACCGCCCAGATGCGCTGCCTTGCCGGCTGCCGCGATGATGACACCGTAGCCGTCTGCTGCTGCGTTCTTGGACAGAGCCTCTGCAGCTGCCGGTGTACGGTGTGCGGATACGATGCGAACATCATACGGCACGCCGAAGGCATCCAGCTTGTTGACGCAGCCCTCCATTACCTTCAGATCGCTGTCAGAACCCATAACAATGCATACTTTTTTCATAATCATGCTCCTTTATGATACTGATCCAAACTGAGATTCGACAAAAACAACAGGACACCGTATTTTGCGTATACGATGTCCTGTTTAATCATTGCTTTATTCTCCAGTGATCCCCAGCCATACAGACGCAGAAAGTCCGCGACGAAAACCCTGCTGTGCGCAGGATGCTCCTCTTGCACTGTGGTTCAGGCTTGCTGCGAACATGTCACCGGCTCCTTTCTGCCCATTATGGAAAAGGGATCGCTATCTCACCTTTATTGTATTACAGACTCCCTGCAAGTTCAATAGGAAGTTTGATTTATGTAAAAATCTTGTTAGAATGACCAACCTTTTTCGAGGAAGTTCGTCATTTTTTTATACTGTTTTCCCCGCCGCACCGACTTGACAGTGCGGATCAATCCGACTCAATCAGATGGATCAGCCGTCTGCAGATTTCATCATTGTATTCGTGCAGGTCGTCTTTTGTCTTTTGCGTCCGCTGCATATGCAGCAGAGCATCCTGAATGTCCTCGGTTCCCTTGAGAGAAATGTTGTATTTTTCCAATCGCTTCGGGAAGATGAGCGGCAGGCCAAGCGCCTTCGCCTCCCACAGAACCATTCCCTGTCCCTCATAGCGGGACTCCAAATAAAAGGCATCCATTTTATTGAGATACGGGTACGGATTGGACTGATAGCCCATGAAATGCACGACATGTTCCAGTCCGTTGCGCTTCGCCTGCTCGACAAGTGCCTGATGATCCGGGCCGTCACCGAAGATATACACGGCGAGATCCTTGCGCTTTTCACACACTTCCTTGAGCTGATCCAGCATAATATCATAGCCCTTCTGATGATACAGATGACCCATGGATGCAATATTAAACTTATTGGGATCAACGTCAAAATCAATCGGCTTATCGCACTTTTCAAAAATTTCGTGCGTATCAATCAAATTCGGAATGGCCGTCACTTTTGCATTTTTTAATCCGGTTTTGTTTTTGAACGGCTGAATGATGCCGTCAGATACCGCAACAAATTCTGAAAAGCGATGGAACTTGGAGTGGAAAAACGTCCACAGAATACGGTACTTTTTTTCCTCTCGGTACTTGATTTCCATATCGTTGTGAATCCACATGACGCGCTTTTTCGCCGGAACCGTCAGTGCGCCGAATGCGCAGTCCTGCTGATAATTGCTGAAATCAATCGCCACGTCATACGGTTCGGTTGTGGCAAATTTGAACCGCGGCATCAGCTTCATAATCGCGCCAAACGGAACGATACGGAAATAATACGGAAACGCCTTGAGGTAATGAATTTGAATATGCGGCCGAATGTCCGAAAGATCAAAAAATACATCCCGATCGAACAGATAGACATCCACGTCATACTTGTCCATTGCTTCCAGACTCATCAGGTTGACCAACGATTTCTGTATGCCGCCGACATGCAGATCGCTCTGGAAAATTGCGATTCGCTTTTTCTGCTGTCTCATTGTCTTCTGCCCCCCACTTGCTTGATTGGATTGATGTGTACACGCGCCGTGCAGCAGCTTGCGTGCTTCATAGAGATTCTTGCTTTCTTCGTTGGTCAGCACTTGCGCTGCCTGCTGCCATTTGCTGCGTTCCTGTGCCTGCATACAGCGGTCTATTTGTTTTTGCAGCTGCCGTGCCGTCACCGATTCGATGTGCAGCAGCGCGTCTGCGCATCCGATGGATTTCAAAAATCCATCTACCTTCATATCATATGAGACGCCAACACTCGGCACGCCGTTTTCCACGGCAAAAATCAGCGAATGCAGCCGCATACCGATCATTGCTTTCATGTGCGCCAGCACCGATACGGTTTCACTGATTTCCAGCTGCTCCGAAATCAGATAATACGGACAGTTAAGCTTATCAATGACCTTCTTCGCCGCCTGACAATCATTGGGATATTCAATCGGCACGAACACCGGAATCAAGCCATAGGCTTTGTATGCATATTCCAGTGCCTCCGCGATATTTTCTACTGCCTCATCAAAGCCCTTCCACTGCCGCAAACCGAGACCGAGATATTCTCCGTCCGCCGGAATGCCCAAATATTCGAGCAGCTTGTTTCCCTGCTCCCGATCCAATTGGTGAATGCTGATGGTTGGGTCTGCCGTACACAGCATTTTGGGCTTTCTGACACCCATATACCCCAATTCTCTGCGTGAATCTTCGTCGCGCAGCGTTGCCACATCAACGCAGCGGTCAATAATTTTACCCGCAGCCCAGCGGTGAAATTTGCCGTACACCGGTCCGATGCCGCTGCCGTACATCATAACTTTACAGCCGCGCAGCTTTGCCATCAGCAGTGTCATCAAATAATAATACAGCGAACGGCTGGATGTCGCATTCTGAATCAGACTGCCGCCGCCGCTGACAAACAGCTCGGCTTTTCCCACGGCTTGCCAGATTTCTTTAAAATGGAAGGTATGACATGCTGACACGCCAAACCGCCGGCTTGTTTCGGTCGGATTTCTCGAAATCACCCGCATGGGCATGGTTTCGTCCAGCTGCCGCATCTCCTGCATGATGGCACGCAAGATGGCATCATCACCGGCATTTCCCCGACCATATGCACCGCAGATCACAGCACCTCTGCGTTCTTCCTTTTTGTGCGTATGTTTCATTCGTACTCCTTTGGCAAGATGCCAAACGTATCCAAACAGCTGTTTTTCTCACCCAAACAGCTGACTTGTTTATAATTCTAAAAAATCATAGCACACCGCTCCCAGAATGTCAACGCGGCTTTTCCTCCGCTTATTTTTCTGCTATACTAAAAGACAGCAAACAGGAGGGATTTTCATGGATTATTTTGATATGCTGACGGAACAGCGCATTGACAGCGAAACTGCGGATTTGGTCGATGCACTGCTGGAACAGGCACTCCCGTCGCTGCAGCCCTGTGATTGTCCGCTGGAAACCGTGCTCAGGCAGCTTGCAGACAAATACCCGCTCACGGTTCTCCCCCGAGAGAGCACGCACTATGCACAAACTGCGCTCGCTGTCATTGAGTCGGATTTTCCGGAAGACGCGGATTATCTTCCGCACGATTGGGAAGATCGGCTGGAACAGGCGCTCGGTTTAACCGGCACGCTGCACATGCAATTATTCTGTGCGGAAATCAGAGACGAAGGTGCGGGTCACACTTTATATGAGCAGCAGCGCATCCAGTACGAACAGCGCACTGCCGGTTCCGGACAAGTTTGGCGCCGCATGCCGGTGCGTATCTGCGCGGAAACCAGTTCCGGCTATTGCCTCGTGACCGGTTCGGAATCGCTGCGCGATGAAATTCTTGCCATGCGCGGCGTTTCTCAGGATGACATCGCACACAGAACGCCTGCGCTCATCGCATATCTTCGCGCACGGCACGACCTGCGGCATAATTCGGAAGCAAGATAAAAAAACAGCGGAGCGCTTGGCACTCCGCTGTTTGTGTTATGCTGCGAATTATTCGTCGTCGTCGATGTCCAGATAGTCTTCCAGCTCATGGAACAGCTTCTTTACCTGATTCGGCTCAATGTCGTCCTCGATAACCAGCTTGAGCGGCTCGTTCAGGCTGAGCAGGAACATACCCAGCAGGGACTTGGCGTCTACCATACCGGACTTGCCATGAATCCATACGTCAAACGGGAACTGGGTAACAATCTTGTTGATCTTCTGAATATCTTCGGTATTCTTTACGCGAATTGCCTTGGTCATAGTGAAAACCTCCTGAGAATCTTACATTTTTTGCGTGCCCATACGGGTGACAGCACCGCAAATCCATTTTCCAATAGCCTTATTATAGCATACCGCCGGTTCTTTTGAAAGATGAATTTCTCGGTTCCGGCACGCCACGGCAGAATTTCCACAAATTGCCCAATTTTTCACCGCAACTTTTGTTGCATTCTGCATCAGCGAACGAAATTGGTCATGGTGCGCGCACCTGTCTCCGGCGCGTCTACGGTTCCCTTGCCGTGCTCAATCAGCTGAACCAGCCATGCGATATTTCTGCCCAGCTTGCGCATAACTTCTACGCCCTCGGTGTCCTGACAGACTTCGCCCTTTTCCAGACCATGTGCTGCCTGCCAATAATCCGAAGTTGCCATAACCATTTCCATCGTATTCATATACGCATTGAGCTGCTGATAGGTCTCCAGACCGCCGGAACGGCGCAGCGTGACAACTGCCGCACCAACCTTATGATGCAGCTTCGGACCTGCCGCCAAAAAAGCACGGTCAAGGAAGCATTTCATGCCGCCCGCAATGCCGCCGTAATAAACCGGAGACGCCAAAATAATACCGTCAGCCTCTACCATCTTGTCAATCCAACCGTTCACTTCATCGTTTTGAATACAATGACCGTCACCGCGCTCCAAGCACTGATAGCAAGCCGTACACGGCTTCGCACGCGTGCCTACCTGAATGATCTCCAGCTCAATGCCCTGCTTGCTGAGCTCCTCGCCGATGAGATTCAGACAAATCTCCGTATTGCCGCCTTTGCGCGGACTGCCGTTGAATGCAACTACTTTCATCTTCGTTTCCTCCTAATTTTTCTACGTCTTTTTTTATGTGTATGCGTGTTTTCCCCATCAATGGCTTTGACGTACCACGGCTTTTGTTTACAAACAAAATCTTTGTGTTTGCACTTCATCAAAATCAGATTGAGTTCAAAACCCAAAATCAAGACGATACCGGTCAAATACAGCCACAGCATCAAAATCATAATGGCACTGATCGAACCATACAACGCATCGTACTGACTGATGTTCGTGATATAAAAGGTAAAAATGACTGTGCAGATAATCCACGCCACCAACGTGAACAACGCGCCCGGCAACGCATCTCTGAGCTTCATGATGCAGTTCGGGCACAAATAACACAGAATCAAGATAAACAGGAACATGAGGCCGATGGCAATGAGAAATCGCCCCCATCCCCAAAGCCATGCCAGCTGTTCCGGCAGGCTGATGCTGAGATATTTAAGCACCAGCAGGCGAATCGAACGACCAAAAATCCACAGAATAAAGGTAAAGACAATCGCAAAAATCAAACCTGCCGCTGTCAAAACCTCAAAAATCAACTGACCGATGCCGCCGCGCCGATTCGGTATCTTATAAATCCGATTCACCGTATGCATGAGCGAACTCATCGTGCGGCTCATAAAATAAATGCCTAAAATCGTGAACACAAAAATCCGACCGATAAAGGTAAATGGCGACATCGAACCGATATACCGTGTGATAATTGGGGAAATCACGCGCTGAATATCACCCGGAAGCAAACTCAAAATATTTAATATCGTCACCTGTGAAATTTTCATTGCCGACATCAGCGTGCTGATAACCAGCAGCAGCGGAAAGATGGAAAACAGCAGATAATACGACAGCTCCGCCGACGCCTTCGGAATGCTGTCCGTAAAATAACTACGCACCATCGCGCCGGAAATTTGCTTGATTTGTTTTTTCCGCACAGATTCAGACTTTCTATTTGTTGACAGAAGTGTCCCTCCCCTCTCGCTCTTTTCAAGCCCCTGTTACAAAGCATGCGATATAGTATACCACACTTTCCCTTGTGAAAAAAGCGATTTACTCGGTTTCTTCTGCGGAGAACACCAGAATAACAAATGACAGCGTGACATCCAGCTCTTTGAGTGCCTGCAGACGCGCCAGCCCGATTTTTGGCGTGCGGTGCGAATACGGTGTCATCGCAAACAAGGTCTGAATATCCTCCGGACATTCCAAATGCACGCGATACGTAAACTTCTGTCTGCCAATGCGGCGGAATCCGCGCAGCTGATATTTTTCCTCGCGGTTCTGATACGGCTTGTCATAAACTGCACATTTCAGCTCCCATAGATGATCCTCTCCCGGCACGGCGCACACCACTACGCCATCCGGCTTGAGCACGCGCAAAAATTCGTCTTCTGGTGTCGGTGCAAACAGCGAACAAATGATATCCGCGCAGTGATCCGCCAGCGGCATGTGAAACGCACTGCCGGTAACATACTGGGTGTGCAGATCTCGCTTCGCCGCGTACTGTGTGGCAGATTTGGAAATATCCACGCCGATGCTCTCCTTGAGCTTTCCGTTTTCGTGCAGCACAGCAGCCATCTGCCGTGTGTAATAGCCTTCGCCGCATCCGGCATCAACAAAATTGATGTCTGCTTTGTCTTTGGTCAGATTTTTCATCTGCTGGCACATCGCCATTGCCAATCCTTCATAATATCCCTGATCCAAAAAGCGGCGGCGCGCTTCAACCATCTCTTTGCTGTCTCCGGTATGATCTCCGGGCTTATTGGTTTGCAGGAGATTGCAATAGCCGGCCCTTGCGATATCATAGCTGTGCCCCGATTCACAGCAAAACGTCTTGTCCTTTCGCACCAGCGGTGCACCACAATGCGGGCAAATCAGCATAGTCCTCCCCATCCTTTCTTCTCTATATCCAAGCATTTCATTTTCGTCTTGTATCTTGTTTTTATTATACCATACAGAAAGTATGGTTTCAATTGCGCCGTATACCTGCTACAAATACAAAAGCTGCATATGCCACCGTTTTGGCGCACACACAGCTTTTCTATTCAAAACAGCCCCAGTAGAACCGGAACCGCCAGAAGCCGCCATGCCAGCGACAGCAGCAACAGCAGCGCGCACAGCAGGCACAATCCGCCATATTGTTTCCATGCGCGGAAATACCTGCTCTGCTGCGCCCCGATTTCCAATGCCGCTGTACCGACAAGCAGCATGGCGGGCAGCCAAAACACGGCGGAAACGCCGATGGAAACAAACGCAATATATATGCCCCACAGCCCCGACTGTGCAAGCGCCGCGGCCGCCGCAAAGGACAGCAAAAAGCCGCGCACAGCTGTGAGCAGTGCAATCCACAGCGCCCGTCCCGGAACGGCGCCGAGAACTCCCGCCGCTGCAATCCAGCCAAAAGTTCCCGCTGCACCCGCGCACACGGTGCGGACAGACGGCATGCGTCCGGCAGCATTGCTTGCTACGAGCTTTGCCAACTCCTGCACATAGCTTCCATTCGCCTGCGGAATATACATACCGGTAAGCCCGCCCGCGAACACCCCGCACAACAGCGCTGCAATTAAAAATGTAAATGCCGGTGACTGCCGCAGCCGCCGGACAAGCAAAAAGCCAAGAATATCCCGTTTCATAGCCGTCCCCTTTCCGGTTCCCTGCTAGTAAGATATTCTTGGCTTATGTATGTTATGCTTCTATTATGTAAGCTGCTCGGTCTCAACTTCACCGATGGTTCGGAACATGTCCTCTACCGCAGACTTCATGTGGTTCGGAAAGCGCGGAGAATAGGTCAGATGGCTGATATGCGTTCCATCTTCTGTATCTTCGCTCTCCACTGTGACAACGTTGGTTGCCTTTGCCACGCGGTCCTGAATATAGGCACAGTCCCGCCCTGGGATTGTCGATACCAAGATACGGCCGCGGGTCGTTCCGCAGACCGAGGACAACAATGTCGAAAACTCCCGTTTTTCACCGGACAGGATCATAATTTCCGAGCGGAGCATGGATGCCGAGACATCCGGCATGCAGTTTACGCCCAAGCCGACGAAATAATTGCGGCGGCGCTCATCCTGTTCTGCAATATAAATACGGCTGCCGTCTACGACATGATCCCGTAAAATTCCTTTCAGAAGGCGATCGGAGAGCTCGCTGCTGCCGATCATACCAAGTCCAATACTATGCGGCATAAAAATCACCTCATTTTTTCATTCTTCCATTCGCAAGATAAGGGGAAAACAGCGAACTGGAGATAGATCCCTGTGAGCAGAATCTATTATTTATAACATCATTATAAAGCGATTCCGTTAAATTTCAACAGCATTTTTGTAAAGCCTTCATTTTTTTGTCGTGTTGACGGATTATTCTTCCATCATCTGTGCGGCTTTGAGGTAGATTGCACACTCCAAACGCTTTTTCTGCAACTCACAACCCATTTCATACGGCGTTTCAATGTCACCGTTCATGTTGAAGTTCGCTGCTGCACAGCCGCCGGAACAATAGAACTTTGCCCAGCAGTCCTTGCACTTCGGTCTGGTACATACATTCAGACCGGAGAAGTGATTGGAGATATCCATATCAAACTTGCCGTTGTCCAGTGTGCCGAGCAGGAATTCCGGATGACCGACAAACTGATGGCACGGATAAATCTCTCCGTCCGGTGTCACGGCAACGTACTCATAACCGGCACCGCAGCCGCGCAGGCGCTTGATGACACACGGGCCCTGCTGCAGATCTACCATGAAGTGGAAGAAATTGAAGCTTTTGCCTTCCTTGCGGCGCTGCTGCATGATGTCAACCAGCTTTTCGTACTCCTCGCCGATGCGCGGCAGATCCTTCTCGCTGATGTCGTATCCGGTTCCCGGCTCACTGGTTACCGGCTCAACCGACAGCTGGTCAAAGCCTTCGTCCGCGATGGCCAACACGTCATTGGTAAAGTCCAGATTTTTGCTGGTAAATGTGCCGCGGACATAATAATCCTTGTCCTTGCTGCGCTGAGAAACCAGCTTCTTGAACTTTGGAACAATGACATCATAGCTGCCGCAGCCGCCTGCGGTCGGGCGCATCTCATCGTTGATGCACTTTCTGCCGTCCAAAGACAGCACGCAGTTGTCCATGTTCTCGTTGATATAATCAATCTTTTCGTCATCCAGCATCAGGCCGTTGGTCGTGATGGTGAAGCGGAATTTCTTGTTCTTTTCTTCTTCCAGAGAACGCGCATATGCCACCGTCTTTTTCACGGTATCCCAAGCCATGAGCGGCTCGCCGCCGAAGAAATCCACCTCGATATTTCGGCGTCCGCGGGACTTCTCAATGACAAAGTCAATCGCCTTCTTTGCCACATCAAAATCCATGGTCATGCGCTTGCCCATGCCAAAATCGCCGGTCTCTGCAAAGCAGTACTTACAGCGCAGATTGCAGTCATGCGACACATGCAGACACAGTGCCTTGATCGGTGCACCGGTCGGAATCGCTGCCGCAATGTTGATATAATCATCATCCGCAAACAGATAACCGCTCTGCTCCAGCTCATACAGCTCGTGATACGCTTCCTGCAGCTGCTCCTCGGTAAATCGGTCGGACAGACTGCGCAAAATATCCTCCGGACATGTTTCCGTCATGCCCGGCGCAACAACAGCAGACAGCGCATATGCCGCATCATCCACCACGTGAACCGATCCACTGTTAATATCCATCAGGATATTGACACCCTTCATGGAAAAACGATGTATCATAATCAAATAACTCCTATGAAAAAATTTCGGGACTGACGCGTGTCAGTCCCGAGCCTGTGTATTCTGTCAAATCCGACTTACTTCTCGTGCTCGCACTTCTGGTTTGCAACGGTGCAGGAAGTCTTGCATGCAGACTGGCAGGAGGTCTGGCATTCGCCACAGCCGCCCTTTGCAGCAGTCTCCTTAAATGTGCAGGTGTTCAGAGTCTTAATGTGAGACATAATCAATTGCTCCTTTCATGTTAAAATATTAGGCGCAGTTATCTGCGCCGTTTTTTCGTTTTTGCAGCCGCTCCCAGAATCGCTCCGGTCAGCGAGCTTGCGACGGCAATGCCGGAAATCATTCCGGCTGCCACTGCCTGAAACGCCGCCTCACGCAGCGTCAGACTCAGAAGAAACAGACAGCCCAGCAGAGAAAGCCCTGTCAGCATTCCCAGCACAAACCGGTTTGCGGGCGCACGCCGCGCGCTCCAGCCTGCGGTGAGCATCGTCCCCGCGGCAAACGGGAGACAAACCGCCAGCGGCTTCATCTGCAGCCCTATGGTTCCGGCCGACAGCAGGCACGCGCCCGCCAGCAGTCCGCCAAAGGTCATCAGCAATCCAAGCAGCACAGGTGCCGCCCAGAAAACCGCGTTGTCTGTCGATTCTGTATGTTTCATGTATGTTCCTCCTCGCGCAGCTGTTTGCACTATGCTACGCGGAGAGAGCATCCATCATGCATACTTACGCCTTCTGCTCCTCCTGTTCGGTGGTAACGGCACGAATCGCCCACTTCTTGAAGCGCATACGAGTGCCACCGCTGGTTTCCAGTACCAGCTCATCTTCATCGATCTTTACGACCTTACCGACGATACCGCCAATGGTGCAGATATGATCGCCGACTACCAGGCTGTCACGCATGGCCTTATCCTTCTTCTCCTGTTTCTTCTGCGGACGAATCAGCAGGAAATAGAACAGGACAATCAGCAGGACAATCGGAAGCACAGATGCATACGCACCTGCACTCGGCATTGCTGTATCCAGTAAAAAGTTCATAGGATTACACCTCCCATCGAAATACAATACTACAATTATACCCAATCGAAAGAGAAAATACAAGCATTTTTCCCTTATTCCCATAAGATTTGTTTACAGCCAGCCTGGAATGCTGGTATAATAAAAGTGAAACCTAAGGAACAGGAGGTCTTTTCCTATGAAAGTAACAAGTACGGGTATCGCAAACGGCTACTGGGAGGATCGCTTCGGCAAGTTCGGCACGGAGCTTTCCGCAGAGGGCACGCCGCTGCGTTCGATTCCATTCAAAATCGAGGACGCGCCAGAAGGCACGGTCAGCTTTGCTGTCGTTCTGGACGATGTGGATGCCATTCCGGTATGCGGCTTTACATGGATTCACTGGGCACTGTGCGATCTGACCGTCACCGAGCTGCCGGAAGACGCCAGCCGGCACGATCCTTCTTTGATTCAGGGCTGCACCAGCTTCCACAGCGTGGCATCCGACGAGTCCATCGAAGAAGCGTCGCGCTACGGCGGCATGGCGCCTCCGGACAAGGAGCATCAGTACGATCTGTCCGTCTACGCGCTGGACTGCAAGTTGAATCTGAAGCCAGGCTTCTATCTCAACGAACTGATCCACGGTCTGCGCGGCCATGTGCTGTCGCACACCCGCCTGTCCGCCATGTATCGCGCCAAGTAAACCGTTTTGATTGTTCAGCAGGAACTGCCCGTGCAGTTCCTGCTTTTTTATTCCTCAATCGTGGTTTCAAACGTCAGCGTTTCGCTGCTCTTTGGTGCGAGCTTGCGCACGCCGACCTTATTTTCCAACGCATGATCCAGATAATTTGCATCCGGCAGCGTGCTCCACGGCTCGATGCAGACGTAGTTTGTGTCAGAGCCGGTATATTTGCTCCAAATGCCCAAATATGGGAAATCATCAAATTTCATAGAAATGACATGGTTTGATTTTTTGCTGCGGATGCTGACCTCGCGCCGAACGCAGTCATCCAAAATCAGCGCATCCAGCTCAAACAGCCCGCCGGACAAAAACAGCTTGCCGTCCTGCAGCGGTACCGTGCGCTTGTTCTTGGTAATCATAAGGCTCTCATCATTGATGAGCGGATAAATCGCATCACCGGAGCCAAAATCCAGGTAATAATCTTCCATGATTTCGTCAGGTTCCAACGCAACGTTATACGCATCGTGCCCGCCGACTTCATAGTACATCTCGGTATCGCCATGATTGGCCGTGATGTGCTGTTTTTGCAGCGTATTTCCCTCCAGCACATACCGAACGGTAAACGCAAAATCAAATGGATACATCGGTTTGGTATATTCATTTGGCATCAGCGTAAATGCCAGCGTGGTATCTGTCTGCTCGGTGCAGGCAAATTCCAAATCTCTGCCAAAGCCGTGCTGGGTGATGTGATATTCTTTTCCGCCGACTGTATACGTTTTGTCTTTGAGACGGCCGACAATCGGAAACAGCACCGGCGCGTGCCGCGCCCAAACATGCGGGTCTGCCTGCCAGACATATTCTATGCCGGTCTTTTTCGAACGCATCGAGCACAGCTCGGCGCCCTTGCTGTCGATGCTGACGGAAAATTTTTCATTTTCAATCGTGTACGTCATAGTTTCTCCTTTTCCACAAAAAATACCCATTTTCCTAGGTTCAGTTTAACATTTTTGCGCATATTCGTCAACCGATGCCCAGATGTCTTTGTGAACCGCTGTGAAAAAAAATGATTGACAAGTTGGTTTCTCTGTCGTATAATGCTCACGAAAAGACAATTGAAGACTTTGTTCGAACTGGGGACCCGCGCGAAGCGGTTGAGAGTGGAGATATTGCCTCCTTACTCATTGAACCTGTCCGGTTAGTACCGACGTAGGGAGTTTCGAGGTTATTTACTAGTTTTGAACAAGATCAGCACCTGTAAGACCACGACTTCCAAAGTCGATGGTCTTTTTTCATGTCTATCTTGCAGCAAAAGGAGGAATAACCCCATGAAAGTAAACGGCAACACGGTTTCTGCGACCGAGGGTATGACAGTTCGCACCCTTCTGGAACAAGAGGGCTACCCGCTCACCCGTATTGCGGTTGAAGTAAACGGCGCCATTGTCCCGAAAGCACAGTACGACACCTTTGCACTGCACGACGCAGACGCAGTGGAAATCGTATGCTTTGTAGGAGGCGGCTGATATGCTTCACATCATTTGCAACGGAAAGCCGGTACAATTGCCCGACGGCATCGGTCTGCAGGACGCAGCAAACCAGCTGCAGCCGACCGCCTCCGTCACCATTCGCAATGGATTTCAGACCAGTGAAAACTGTATCTTAGCGGACGGCGACAGCATCACCCTGATTGAAAAAGGCGTGCTGCCGCCGCGCGATGTACTGGAACACATGATGGCGGCGCGGCATTCGCCAAAAGTGCACGAAACCGTGCGCCGCGCCCGCGTCGGCATCGCCGGTCTCGGCGGACTTGGCTCCAATATCGCCGCTATGCTCGCGCGTACCGGTGTCGGTCAGCTCGTGCTCGCAGATTTCGACATTGTCGAGCCGAGCAATCTCAACCGGCAAAATTATTTTGTCTCCCATCTTGGTCAGTACAAAACCGAGGCGACCGCCTCTCTGATTCATCAGATCAATCCGTTCATCTCGGTAGAAACACATACTGTCCGCATCACTGCGGAAAACGCGATGGATCTGTTTGCAGACTGTGATGTGGTATGCGAAGCGTTTGACAATCCGGTTTGCAAGGCGGAACTGGTTTCCACCTTGCTCAGCGAGTCTGAAACCATTCGCATTGTATCCGGCTCCGGCATGGCGGGCTACGGCTCGTCCAACACCATCGTCACCCGCAAGCGCATGTCTCGCTTATATGTCTGCGGCGATGGCGAAACTGCCGCCGCAAACGGCATCGGTCTGATGTCCCCGCGCGTCACCGTCTGCGCCGGACATGAGGCAAATATGGTTCTTCGTCTGCTGCTCGGCATCGAAGAACCGTAAGCTCATTGATTTTTTATATTTTTTATTGAAACAAAGGAGAACTTTTTATCATGGCTGATACATTTACCCTTGGCGGACACGAATTTACTTCCCGCTTTATTCTCGGTTCCGGCAAATACTCTCTGGATCTCATCAAGGCAGCTGTAGAATACGCCGGTGCGCAGATTGTCACGCTGGCACTGCGCCGTGCAACGCTCGGCAGCATTGACAACATTCTGGATTACATTCCGGAAGGCGTCACCCTTCTGCCGAACACCTCCGGTGCCCGCAATGCAGAAGAAGCTGTCCGCATTGCTCGTCTGGCTCGCGAAGTCGGCTGCGGCAATTTTATTAAAATTGAATGTATTCACGAGTCCAAGTATCTGCTGCCGGACAACTATGAGACCATCAAGGCAACCGAAATTTTGGCAAAGGAAGGCTTTGTCGTTCTGCCGTACATGTATCCGGATCTCAACGCAGCGCGTGATCTCGTCAATGCCGGAGCCGCTGCTGTTATGCCGCTCGGCGCACCGATTGGCACCAACAAGGGTCTTGTCACCAAGGAATTCATTCAGATTCTCGTAGACGAGATTGATCTGCCGATTATTGTAGACGCAGGCATCGGCAAGCCGAGTCAGGCATGTGAGGCAATGGAAATGGGCTGCGCTGCTGTCATGTCCAACACCGCCATTGCAACGGCAGGTGATATTCCGGCAATGGCTGGCGCATTCAAGCAGGCCATTGAGGCAGGCCGCACCGCTTATCTGTCCGGCATGGGCCGCATTCTGGAAAAGGCATCTGCTTCTTCCCCGCTGACCGGTTTTCTGGCAGACTAAGGAGGAACAGACATGAGCGAAGTTATCAACGCAAAATATATCACCCGTGAGACCAATCACATGGAATATCAGCCGGGCATGGAAATTGTGCCGGGCAACATCATGGAGCAGGTGCTCGAAGCGCGCGAAGGCTATGATGAAACCAAATATACCGCTGCCGATGTCATCCGCGCCCTGTCCAAGGACGTGCTGACACCGGAGGATTTTGCCGCACTGCTCTCTCCGGCAGCTCAGCCATATGTCGAACTGATGGCAAAGCGTGCACAGCAGGAGACCCGCAAGCATTTTGGCAATTCCATCATGATGTTTACACCGTGCTACATTGCCAATTACTGCGAAAACTACTGCATTTACTGCGGCTTTAACTGCCACAACAAGATTCGCCGCGGCAAGCTGAACATGGAAGAAGTCGACAAGGAAATGGCTGCTATCGCTGCATCCGGTCTGAAAGAAATTTTGATTCTGACCGGCGAGAGCCGCACCATGTCTCCGGTTGAATACATCGGCGAAGCATGTAAGATTGCCCGCAAATATTTCACGGTCATCGGCGTAGAAATTTATCCGCTCAACTCGGACGAGTATCGCCATCTGCACGAATGCGGCGTCGATTACGTCACGGTATTCCAAGAGACATATAATCCGGATAAGTACGAAACGCTGCATCTGGGCGGCCACAAGCGCATTTTCCCGTATCGTGTCAACGCACAGGAACGCGCGCTGATGGGCGGCATGCGCGGCGTCGGTTTTGCCGCACTGCTCGGTCTGGACGATTTCCGCAAGGATGCATTTGCAACCGGTATGCACGCATACCTGATTCAGAAAAAGTATCCGCACGCAGAAATTGCCTTCTCCTGCCCGCGTCTGCGTCCGATTATCAACAATGATAAAATCAATCCAAAGGATGTTCACGAGACACAGCTGACGCAAATTATCTGTGCATATCGTCTGTTTATGCCGTTTGCCAGCATTACGATTTCTACCCGTGAACGCGCCGGTTATCGAAACGGCATCATCAACATTGCCGCAACCAAGATTTCCGCCGGTGTTTCCACCGGTATCGGCGACCACATCGAAGATGAGGATTCCAAGGGTGATCCGCAGTTCATCATCTCTGACGACAGAGATGTCCATGCCGTGCGTCAGGCAATCATCGACGAGGGCTTACAGCCGGTATTCTCTGACTACATTTACGCAGGCTGATGGTAATTTGTGTGACGCACCGGCTGCTGTGTCCGGATGATTTTTTGGAGCGATTGGATCGCATTGCCGCACAGCATCCCTATGCCATTGTGCTTCGTGAAAAGGATTTATCAGAGAGTGAATACGAAGCCTTAGCACGTGATTGCCTGCGCATTTGTCAAAAGCATGCTGTTCCCCTCAATTTGAATTCTCAAATTGCTGTGGCACGGCGCATCGGCTGTGATGGCATTCATCTGCCGTTTCATCTGCTTCTGCAGCACAAAAACGAGTTGGATGATTTTTCCCGCGTAGGTGTCTCCCTGCATTCTCCGGAAGAAGCGGCGCAGCTCGCAGATACTCCGGCGACGTATGTGCAGGCAGGGCACGTGTTTCCGACCGACTGCAAGGCAGGCGTTCCGCCGCGCGGTTTGTCATTCTTGCGTGCGGTCTGTCAGGCGACTGATTTGCCAGTATTTGGTATCGGCGGCATCAACGCCGAGCGTTATCCTGCTGTCCTGCAAACAGGCGCGGCAGGTGCCTGCATTATGTCCGGTCTTATGACCTGCAGCGATGTTGCACAAACTATGCAGCCTATGTTATAATCGTTTTGCGCAAAGAGGCGTATCCAAACCAAGGTAGGATACGTCTCTTTTTTTGTTTCATATGCTTGCAATTCTCTCCCTCTGCCGTATACTTATAGATAGAAGATTTTGTGTATAGGGAGACTGCCATGAAATTACTGATTATTACAGCACCGCTTGGCAACGGACACAATGCCGTTGCCGGAGCAATCTCCGATTGCTTTACTGCATTATATCCCGACGCTTCGTGTGAGATTTTGGACATGTATGAATATATCAGCCCGCATTTGAAAAAGGCAACGGCGAGCGGATATTTTTTGTCTATGAAAACGCTGTCGCATTTTCATGACATGGCGTCTACTGTCTACACGCGGCAGGATGAAAAGGATTTTAACGAATACACGCCATCTCGGCTGGCAGATGCGTTTCTTGCCTCCCGTCTGCGCCGCGCCATTGACGAGTACGCACCGGATTGCATCGTATGCACAATGGTTTATGCCGCACAGGCTGTAGATTTGCTCAAGGGACATGGCGCGATTACTTGTCCCTGCTACGGCATCATTACGGATTTCACCGTACAAAACTACTGGGAGGATGTCGAATATTTTGAATACATTGTTGCGCCGAGCGAATATCTACAGCCGCAGTTTACACGGCGCGGCATAGATTTTTCTCGCGTTTTGCCGTTTGGCATTCCGATTCGCAAGCAATTTCAAATCAAGCATGACAAATTAGAAATGCGCAAAAAATTTAATCTGGATGAAACGCTGCCAACCATTTTAATTATGAGCGGCGGCATGGGATTTGGCGATGTGCCGGAATACATTGCATCCATTGAACAACTGCCGTTCCCTGTACAAATTCTTGTCATCTGCGGCAAAAATGAAAAGCTTTTTGAAAAAGTGTGTGCGATTCAAACACGCAATCCCATCAAAGTGTTTGAATATGTCAACAATGTTGATGAAATCATGGACGCTGCAGATTGTCTGCTCAGCAAACCGGGCGGAATCACGACCAGCGAATCTCTGGCAAAGGGCTTACCGATGTTAATGATTCATCCGCTTCCTGGCGTTGAAGACCGCAATGTGGAATTTCTGCAAGCCAACGGCGCAGCAATTTACATCACCAAAACATGGCAGATTTCTGACGCCATCCATTTGCTGTTTCAATGCCCAGGGCGCATGGATCGCTTAAAGGCGAGCATAGAGACCATCGCAAAGCCGCATGCAACACAGGATTTGTGCCAGCATATCGCGCATACAATAACAAATACGGAGGAACACATATGAGTACAAATTATGCATTTATCGGTGCCGGAAACATGGCGAAAGCCATGATCGGCGGCATTCTTTCGTCTGGTCTTGCTGCACCGGACTGTGTCACCGCAAGCAATCCTTCTGCCCCCAAGCTGGACGCACTGAAAGAAGAATTTGGCATCCGCACCATACAGCAGGGTAACGCGAAAGCAGCAGCACAAGCGGACGTTTTGGTGCTCTCCGTCAAGCCATATTTGTATGAGACGGTGATTGCGGAAATCCGCGATGTCGTAAAACCGGAAACCATTGTTGTCATGATTGCGGCAGGACAAACGCTGTCTGCCAATGAAACGCGATTCGGCAAGCCGGTAAAGTTGGTTCGTGTGATGCCCAATACCCCAGCACTTGTCGGCGAGGCAATGTCTGCCGTTTGTTTCAATGCCAATATCACGCCTGAAGATCGAACCATCGTGATGGCCATGCTCAACAGTTTTGGCAAAGCAGAGGAAGTTCCGGAAAAATTGATGGATGCTGTAACCGGCGTCAGCGGCTCCTCTCCGGCGTATGTATACATGTTTATCGAAGCCATGGCTGATGCGGCTGTTCTGCACGGTATGCCGCGCAAACAAGCCTATACGTTCGCCGCTCAATCTGTCCTCGGTTCTGCCAAAATGGTATTGGAAACCGGTATGCACCCAGGCGAACTCAAAGACAACGTCTGCTCTCCCGGCGGAACGACCATTGAAGCAGTCGCTTCTCTGGAGGCCAGCGGCTTGCGGTCCGCTGTTATAGATGCAATTGATACCTGCGTAAAAAAATCGCAGGAAATGAGTAAATAAAGCAAAACGGCACGATATTCTGAAAATCAGAACATCGTGCCATTCTTTTATTTCTGTACCAATGTATGTAAAAACGCGATCGTCTTGTCATCGCAATTGGTTTTGACCAGAATGACGCCTTGCATTTTGCTCAGCATCAGGTAAAAATTGGTATCTGTCTCTGCAACTCGGTACAATTTGTCATACGCAATCTGTGTGTTTCCCTGCTTTCGCACCTGCTCCATATGATCTGGGTACAATCGATATATCTGCACCGCACCATCTTGCTGCTTGTGAATCATCTGATAGGTGCGCTGAGCAGAAATGGTATGAACCAAGGAAAAGACAGGAAAGATAAGCACTGCAAGAATCAATTCTCCAATCGTGCGGATCATATCACCGTTTTTCCAACTGAATACGGCAAGCACAATACATAACGCAATCAGTATGATCTTGGCAATGGTAAAAATCCGATTCATACCGGTCAAATTTTTATGCATCCATTTGTCAAAACGTTTGTATTCTTCCAGCGTCAATTCTGTCCGCGTTTCAAAATAAGTTTGTGTATCTGACATAATTTGTCACTCCTTTATGAAAAACAAAAAACCGGAATTCATAAAGAATTCCGGCATATTTGTGTAGGCATCGACCTATCTTCCCGGGCCGTCACCAGCCAAGTATTTTCAGCGTAAATGAGCTTAACTACCGTGTTCGGAATGGGAACGGGTGTACCCTCATCACAATCAACACCTACTA